>CAINEA010000052.1 GCA_903847525.1 uncultured Acetobacteraceae bacterium
CCGAGATTGGCGGAATTCCTGGAAGGCGTGCCGGCCGTGCCGCCGGTGGCCATCGATGTGGCCGTCCAGCGCGGGCCGTTGTTCCATCTGCGCCACGTGACTTTGGAGGGGGAGTTGCCGGCAGGCTCGGATATCCGGCTCGAACTGGCGCCGGGTGCGCCGGCCGCCGCGGGACCGGTGCTGGCCGAGCGTGACCGGCTGCTCGGCGCGTTGCGCCAGGAGGGCTACGCGCTGGCGAAGGTCGAGGCTCCGATCGCGATCCTACGCGAGCAGGAGAACGCGCTGGATGTCGCCTATCCGGTCACCGCCGGGCCGCGGGTGGATCTGGGGCCGATCGCCATCGATGGATTGCAGCGCATGAACGAACGCTTCGTGCGCCAGCGTTTGCAGATCGCCCAGGGACAGCGTTTCAATCCGGCGGAAATCGAGGCCGCGCGGCAGGACCTGGCCTCCCTGGGCGTGTTCGCCAGCGTGCGGGTCCAGCTTGGAATGAACCCGAACGCGCCGGCGCTGGATCGCGAGGGGCAGCTACCGGTGCTGATCGACGTGACGGAGCGGCCACTGCACAGCGTGCGGGTGTCGGCCGGGTATTCCACCGATCTGGGGGCGGAGGTGGCGACGTCCTGGGAGCATCGCAACCTGTTCGGCAATGCGGAGAATCTGCTGCTCAGCGCCAGCGCCAATGATGGAGGATCGGCCGCGCGGGCGCCCGGCTATGTGCTGCGGTCGGTGCTGACGCTGCTGGATACCGGGGCGCGCGACCAGTCGCTGATCGTGGCACTTGGGGCGCTCGACCAAAGCCTGCAGGCCTATGATATCCGCGCCGTGACGGCGGATACGCGGCTGGAGCGGCGGCTTTCCATGCGCTGGAAAATCGGCGTGGGGCTGGGCTTCGCGCAGGAGAACGTGACCCAGCAGGGCATCAGTCACGATTACACGCTGCTCGCGCTGCCGCTGACCGCGACCTATGACAGCACCGACAATTTGTTGAACCCGACCCAGGGCGTGCGGGTGGCCGCCACCGTGACGCCGACCCGCTCGGCCGCGCCACCTTCGACCAATTTCACGCTGCTGCAGGTGTCGGGGTCCGGCTATATCGACCTCAGCTTCTATTGGAACGATCCGGGGCGCAGCGTGCTGGCCATGCGCGGCCTGATCGGCGAGGCGGTGGGCGCCACACAGTTTCAGCTTCCGCCGGACCGGCGCTTCTATGCCGGCGGCAGCACGACGATACGGGGCTACAAATACCAGTCGGTCGGGCCGCAATTCCCCAACCATGATCCGCAAGGCGGCACGACGGTGGCGGCCGGCAGCATGGAGTTCCGCCAGCGCATTCTGGAGAGCTATGGCGCCGTGGCGTTCATCGATGCGGGACAGGTCGATGTCGGCAGCGCCCCGCTGGCGGGCGCCTGGCATTTCGGCGCCGGCGTGGGCGCACGCTACTATACGTCCATCGGTCCGATCCGGCTGGATGTGGCGGTGCCCATACAGCGACTGCCGGGCGGCGATTCGTTCGAGGTCTATCTGGGGATCGGGCAGGCGTTCTGATGGGTGTTTCCAGTTTCCTCACCACTTTTCTACGCCGGGCCGCCTGGGTGATCGGGGGGGTGATCGGGGGGCTGTTCGCCGTCACCGTCGCGCTCGTGGTGGTGATGGGAGGGCTGCTGCTCGGGGTCAATTCCGATCCCGGCCGCGCCTTTATCGCGCGCGCGGTGACCAGCCTGAGCGGCGGGCAGGTTCGCCTCGCCAATATCGGCGGCCAATTCCCCGATGACCTGCGGATCGGCGGCATCGAACTAGCAGACGCAAATGGCGTCTGGCTCCGCGCCGAGGATTTGGCGCTCGGCTGGTCGCCCCGCCGCCTGCTGGCCGGTGAGATTTCAGTTCAGTTCCTGACCGCGTCGCACATCGCGTTGGCGCCGGCATCCAGCAACAGCACCGGACGGTCCTGCGTGGGCATGACCGTGGCGATCGCGGGGCGGCTTTTGCAAAGCGCGACTTTTGTGACAGCCCTTCCTAGAGTTTGTCGCCGGGGC
>CAINEA010000053.1 GCA_903847525.1 uncultured Acetobacteraceae bacterium
AGCACACTGATGGCGGCGGCACCGGCGCATGGACTCTTCCAGAAGGCGATCGGTGAGAGCGGCGGAGCCTTCAGCGACCTGCTGCCGACGGCCGCGCTGGATGCCCGCGAAAAGCGGGACCAGGCATGGGCTGACTCACTGGGTGCAACTAATTTAGCGGATCTGCGAGCTTTGCCTGCCGAGACCGTCCTCGATGATGTCGTCTGACACCCCAACTGATCGCCTGTTCTTCCGCGAAGCCATTTCACGAGCCCTTCGAGAGGCCATGCGCGAAGATCCGCACATGCTGCTTATGGGCCAGGACATAGGCGAATTTGGCGGCCCATATAGAGACTTCGCCGGCCTGCATGCGGAATTCGGCCCCGAGCGGGTGCGCGACACGCCGGTGGCCGAGGCATCCACCGTGGCGCTGGCAGTGGGATGCGCTGCCGCCGGCGTTCGCAGCTTGGTCAGCATCACATATATGGATTTCCTGATGATGGGCCTGGATCCGCTGGTGAACTATGCGGCCAAGCTACGCTTCAAGACTGCCGGACAATTGCGGGCGCCAGTGGTCGTGAAGACAACCGCCGGCGCCAACGGACAAGGCGTCGCCCATTCCCAGGCATTGGAGGCTTGGCTGATGGGGGTACCTGGGTTGAAAGTAGTGGCTCCAGCCTCGCCGGCCGATGCCTATGGTCTTCTTAAGCAAGCGTTACGCGAGGAAGGGCCGGTGGTGTTCATGGATCACAAGCGGCTCTTCCCCATGGCCGGACCAGTGTCCCGGACCCAGGAATTCATTCCATTCGGCCAAGCCCGCATGCTGCGCCCCGGGCGGGACCTCACTATCACCTGCCATTCCTTTATGACCGTACCAACCCTCGCCGCGGCGTCCGCACTCGCCGACAAGGGCATTGAGGCCGAGGTGCTGGACCTACGAAGCCTGGCGCCGCTCGATACCGCGGCGATCATCGCCTCCATCGGCCGCACCGGCCGTCTGCTGACGGTCGAAGAAGGACAAGTCACGTGCGGTGTCGGCGCAGAAGTCGCCTTCCGTGCGCGGGAGGCTCTGCCCACGCTGCGCGTGGCACGGCTCGGCGCGCTGCCGGTTCCTATCTCATCCAATCCCGTGCTGGAGGCAGCGAGCCTGCCGGATCTCGCCCGGATAGTCGCTGCCGCCCAAAAACTATTCGCATGACTCATGGAGCTGCCAGATGCTTTACCAACTTCAGGTTCCCGGACCAATTCCGGATGTCAACGAGGTCCGTGTGCTGCAGTGGTATGGTGTGCCCGGCCACGCTTTCGCGACTGGCGAACTTATGGTGGAGTTGGAGACACACAAAGCAGTGGTGGAGATCCGTGCACAACGGTCTGGCGTGCTGCGCGCCATCCTATACGCAGAGGGTGAATGGCTTAACCTCGGCGCGGCGATTGCAGTGCTGAGCGACGGCGCGGAGGAACCGATGCCCGACGAGCCCGCGGAACTGGCCCTCTTGGCTGTCCGCTTCGAGGTCACCTGAGCCCGGAGAAGGAACCCAATTATGGTACTGATCTGCCGCCTACCCCTGCTGTTGCCAGGCATGACCACGGCCGTTATCGAAGCGGTGCACGCGCCGATCGGCGCCGCCATGGCGCCGGGCCATAAGCTTCTGGATCTGCGCGTCGATCTGAGTGGCAGCGTCGCCCATGACTGCCCACCAGTGTCCTATTTCCGGCTTGTAATGCGGGAGCGTGCGTGGCTGCGTAGGCTGACCGTGGCGCCGGGTAAGGAGGTGGCGCTGAACACCGCACTTGCCTGGTTCACCACCACCGCCGAGGAAGCGGCGGAGGGTGAACCGGAACGCGCGGCACGGATCGCCTGGGGCGGTATCCTGCCCCCCGTCTCGCTAGCCGCCGGACACCAAGGGTGATGCTGCTGCCATTGTGCTACATGACGGTGCTGCCCGAACGGATGCCGCTGCGACACTCCTCGCTGCGCTGGACCATCCCCACCGGCAGCCACTGCCGAGCCGGCACGGTGCTCGCCTTTTGCAACCTCGGCCTGGCCTGGGGCGTGGACAGCTACCTGGCGCCTCTTATGCATGAGGCGCGCGACCTTCAGCTGGCCTTCGTGTTGCAACACCCCGGCCAGGTTCACTACGCACGAGATCCGGCTGGTGGCGGCCAGATGGACCACAGCGTATGGGCACACGAGTGGGTGCCGCATAACGAATTCGGGCAACTGGAAACCGCTGCCCCGCCGAGCGGTCCGCTTCTGCGTGCGCTGATCGTCGCAGGCCGGCGCGTGAGTGAACTGGCTGAAGTGCGCGATGGCTTACTCACTGGCTGGCATGCCCGGAAGCGAGCCTGGTGGCCGGATGCCCATGATCCGGGCATCGTGGTGGCGGCACTTGGCAGCTGTGAGGTCACCAGCATCATGTACGGCGAACGCCCCGGAATGCTGGACCTGCTGGACGGCGCCGCCGGCGGAAGTCAGCTGCTTGTGGTTCCAGATATTGCCGCAGTGCCCTGTGCTCGCACCACTCTGGAACAGATGCGCCGCACCGAGGCGGAGCGTCAGGCTATCGCAGCCGACATGGCAAGCGGTCTGCTGGGAATCGCTGGCGTGCTGGAACCGCGAGACTGGCTGATGGCCGGCGCTATCCAGGCCACGCTACTGGCCTCACCACTGCTTGAGCCGTGCCCGATGCTTCTCCGCTCCGGGCTATCGCTGCCAGCCGGGCCAGCAGCGGTGGTGATGTCGCTACACGCCGAGCCGGTGCGCGTGTTCCGCCATCGTCGACTGGGCTACACTCTCGCGCTCTACGACTATCGGCTGAGGGACTTGGGTGAAGGTCTCAGGCAGTGGTTGGTCCGGGCCTTCGAGCCGGTGCTTCGCAGCCCCGAAGACATCCGCGCCGATTTCGCTGCTCTTTTGGCCGCGCTGCGCGGGGGCCCGGTGCGCAGGGTGCTGCTGGCGAACATGTTCTCCAGCGCGATCAACGATGACCTGCCAGGCTACGCAGGGCTGGACGAACCGCTGAGCCGAACCATCGGCACGGTCCGCGCCAAGGAAACAAACCTTGCCTTGGCCTCTCTTGCCACTGAGGAACCGAACCTCGCGATTCTCGACATCGATGCTATGGCGGCATATCTCGGCGCACTCAGGGCGATCCCCGACGGGATGCACGTTGCCGGAGAGCTTCAGAGCCTCGTGCAGCAAGACATCCGCAGCCTGCTGGCCGAGAGCGGGTTATGGACCCTGGCTGCGTTCTGAAACTGCCTCAGACTGCTCGGCGCAGTGCAGCATCCAGTTCAGCCGGGGTCTTGCCGTCGTTGACAGCCTTTTGCAGCCGCGCAAGAATACCGATGACGCCGCCATGATTGGCGAGGGTTCGGGCGCCTGCGTTACCTGGCAACAGGGACTGAAACTCGCTCTGCAACAGTGAGCAAGTGATAGTGTCCGCAGCCGCGGCCACTCCCCAGCCACCCAGGCGGAAGTCGGTCTCCAGGCCACGGGCGCCAATCGCGGCCAACCGTGCGTCTATATCGGCCAAGTCCGCGCCATGGCGGTGTGAAAGCTCGACCGCCAGCAGATTCAGCCGCCTTGCGCGATCTCGCAACATTTGCGCGGATGGAAAATCCGCCCCTAACGTCTGCGGTCCTATGTGGCGAAACACGTTGCAGAGCAGTACCGGCAGACCGACTTCGGTCAAACTTTCCAGCATCGCATGCCAGCGCCCCGCCACCACCGACATGGGGGCAAAGGGCGGCAGCATCTCATGCAGCATTGATACTATAACTAACGTCGGCCGCGCCGGCGGCAGAATGCCGATAGGGCCAGTGGTATAACTCAGTGGCCACGGCTGGCCGAGTTCCTGCCACAAATACCAAGCGAAGCGCGCCACCGCCTGAAGCAATGGTGGTAGTTCTGGGTCCTGCGCGACCATCAGGTGCAGGCTTGCGGGGGGGGCGGCATCGGTCACAGATCCAGTAACTCCTCCAGCACCCGGGCCACCTCTTCGGCCACAAGCTGGCAGCCTTCAGGGGTGAAATGAAAGGCGTCCAGCATCAGCCGCGACGCCCCATGATACGAAAAGATAGCATCAACATCGATCACATGGATACCGATGCGTTGGGAGAGTTCGACCAGCGCCAAATTAAAGCGGCGGATTCTGGTAGCGAGACTATCCTCCCATCCGATATGGCAATGTAGCGGAATACCGGGAATGGCCGAACAGAGGTTATAGACCAGAACCGGAACATCCCGGTCTGACTGGCAGGCCGCGGCGATTCGCTCAATATTCGCCATGCTGGCCGCCGCCGTCAGCAGGGGAACTGGCTGAAATGCTTCCGTCAGCCAAGCTCGATCAGCAGATAGCCAATTTTCACATGCGCCGGGCAGGAACAGCCACCCTTCAGCGCGATGGCGGAAAATGAGGTTTACGATATCGGGCTGCAACGATAGCAGCACTGCATCCACGGGGATAGTGAACAGCGCGCGGCTGAATTGCATGGCCGCAGCCATCGAACCCATCGGCGGGTTGCGCGCGGCCAGTTCGGGCGGCACCTGGCCGGTCGCGGCC
>CAINEA010000054.1 GCA_903847525.1 uncultured Acetobacteraceae bacterium
AGTCAGGGCCTTTGGATGCCATCCATTTGTTTGGGAGTGACAGGAGGGCCGACCGAGACCTCGCGAGGTCCGTGTAGGCCCTCCTGTCACTCCCAAACCAAGTAGAGGGTTCTAAGGGCAAGCCCTCAGCAGGGTCCAGGGGCGGCGCCCCTGGCCTTCCTTGCCTCATGCCGCCGTATTGCGCTCGCGGAGGAACTGGAAGAATTCGACGCCTTCGCGCAGGCGGCGTTTCATCATCTGGGGGCTGCGGACCATCTCGTTGACGATCGAGGCGATCTTCGGGGCGCGGAAGTAGAATTTTTTGTAGAAGGTTTCCACGCTGTCGAAGATTTCGGTGTGCGACAGATGCGGGTAGCTCAGCGGGGCGATCTGGATGCCGTGTTCGTCGATCAGTTCGGCGTGGTTCGCGTCCAGCCAGCCGTTTTCGACCGCCTGTTTGTGCAGGAAGGTGCCGGGATAGGGGGCGGCTAGGGAGACCTGGAGGGTGTGCGGGTTGATCTCGGTGGCGAAGCGGATGGTTTCCTGGATGGTTTCCTGGGTTTCGCCGGGCAGGCCGAGGATGAAGGTGCCGTGGATCTTGATGCCGAGTTCGTGGCAGTCCTTGGTGAACTTCTTGGCCGTCTCGATCAGCATGCCCTTCTTGATGTTGTGCAGGATCTGCTGGTTGCCGCTTTCGTAGCCGACCAGAAGCAGGCGCAGGCCGTTGTCGCGCAGCACTTTCAGGGTTTCGCGCGGCACGTTGGCCTTGGCGTTGCAGGACCAGGTGACGCCGAGCTTGCCGAGTTCCTTCGCGATGGCTTCGGCGCGGGGCAGGTTGTCGGTGAAGGTGTCGTCATCGAAGAACACCTCGCGCACCTGCGGGAAGTATTTCTGCGTCAGGCGGATTTCCTCGGCGACGTGTTCGGGGCTGCGGACGCGGTAGCGGTGGCCGCCGACGGTTTGCGGCCACAGGCAGAAGGTGCAGCGGGATTTGCAGCCGCGGCCGGTGTAGAGCGAGACGTAGGGGTGCATGAGGTAGCCGATGAAGTAATCCTCGATGCGCAGGTCGCGCTTGTAGACCTCGGTGACGAAGGGCAGCTGGTCCATGTCCTCCAGCACCGCGCGGTCCTTGTTGGTGACCAGCTCGCCGTCGCGGTTGCGCCAGGTGATGCCGTCGATGGATGCCCAGTCGCGGCCTTCGGCGACTTCCAGGCAGGTGAAGTCGAACTCGTTGCGGGCGACGAAATCGATGACCTCGCCCTTCTGCAGGCTCTCGTTCGGCTGGACAGCCACCTTGGCGCCGACAAAGCCGATCTTGAGCGACGGGTTCGCGTTCTTCATCGCCTCCGCGACCTTCACGTCCGAGGCGAAGGACGGCGTGGAGGTGTGGATGATGCAGAGTTCGAAATCCTTGGCCTGCTTCGTCACCGTGTCCAGTGAGATCTTGGCCGGGGGGGCGTCAATCAGCTTGCTGCCGGGTACGAGGGCGGCCGGCTGGGCGAGCCAGGTGGGGTACCAGAAGGACTTGATCTCCCGCTTGGCCTGATAGCGCGAGCCTGCGCCGCCGTCGAAACCGTCGGTGGAGGGGGGCTGCAGGAACAGGGTCTTCATCATGGCAGGGGCAATACCTTTAGGGGGCAGGCGGAACGGGAGTGGGCGAAATGGGCTTGGTCGAAACAGGCTGGAGCGGCGAAACAGGACCGTCGGCGAGCATCGTATGGCCACGCCAGTCTACGCTGTCTCCGCCATAGCTCGCGATCATCACGACGATCGACATAAGCTCGCGTAGCGGCAAAAGCCAGAATGATACAGGAAAAGCAACCCCGGACAGCAAGGGACGCAACGCTTGATCGATGCGATGGGCGGCCATGGCACGGAGGAGCCAGGCCACGAGGAACAGGAACACGGCCCAGATCGCCCCGCCGGAAAATACCAGCGAAAGCGCGGCCCAGACCAGCGGATATTGCAGGCAGGAGGCGGCGAAGGCCGCCGGTTCGAGGGCGCGAATGGTCCGGGCCCAGCGCAATTCATGGCGAAACAGCGCGGCGATTCGGATTTCGGGCACCGTGACCGAGGGGATGGTATCCGCGAGCCTGACCGAGAGACCGAGGCCGCTGACCAGGCGGCCGAGCGCATTGTCGTCCGCCAGGTGCGTCACCAAGGCTTCCAGGCCGCCGATTCGTGCCAGGGTGTCGCGTTGCAGTGCCATGGTGGCGCCCAGGCAGTCCTGCCGCCCCATGCCGCGTGCCAGCAATGCCCCGGGCAGGAAGTAATGCGTGATCGCCGTGGCACCCAGCGCACCCGTCAAGCCTCTTGATGCGGGAAAGCCGGCGTACAGGGTGGTGACCAGGCCACAGCCGGGGGCCTCGATTGCCGTTACGATCCGCTCCAGATAACCGGGCGCGACGTGCAGATCCGAATCGGCGATGGCCAGCAGCCGATGCTTTGCGGCGGGCAGCATGTTGATGAGATTGCCGACCTTGCGGTTCGGGCCATGGTCGGTGGGGTCCACCACCACGGCGATATCGGCATCGGGGAAGCGGTCGCGGACCCGTTGCACCACGGCAAGCGCTGCATCGTCCGGACTTTGGACGCCGCAGACGAGTTGAAAGGGCCAGTCGTTCTGCCGGCAATGGGAGGAAAGCGCCTCCTCCAGCAGCGGCTCATCGCCGTAGAGGGGTTTGAGCACGGTGACGGGCGTTCGCTGTTGGGGGGGCGGGCGTCGGGTTGCGGCGAAACGTGTCGCCAGAAGCGATCCGTACACGGCCTGACCGAGGCCGATCAGTGTCAGGAAGCCAGCGACATACGAAAGCCAGATCATAACGGGAAGGATATTAGCTGATGGCGCCGCCAGATAGGTCCGCTATTTTCTTCTTGAGGCTGGCAATGAGTTGGGCGGCGCCGCCTTCGCTCAGCGGCCCGCGGAAATCGGACCGCTGCTTGACCACGTTGCTGATGGTGCCGTTGTAGAGCACGTCGATCGCGCGCCAGCCGGTATCGGTCTGGCGCATGACATAGTCGAGCTTGGTGACTTCGCCGCTTGCCGCCGTCAGGCGGGTGGCGACCACCTGATCGGTGCCGACAGCCCGTAGTTCGGGAAGGATCTCGAACCGGTCGTCATTGAACTCATCGAAGTTCGCGACCCAGGAGGCAACGGTATATTGGCGAAACACCTTTTGCAGTTCGGCGTGTTCCTGTTCGGTCATCTTTGCCCAGGACTGTCCGACGGACACACGCAGAATGCCCGTTAGATCGAAGGCACGATCGACAATCGGGGCGAACAGGTCGAAGCGCTGGGAGAAGGGCACCTTGCGGCCCGCCTTCATGATTTGAACCAGCCCTGCGTTCAACGCGGCGATCGGTGCGGACACGTCGGCAAGATCCACGGCGCGAGCGGGTATGGGCCAAGCGATGAGGCTGCCCGCGATCAGGCTGCCCGTGATCAGGCCGAGCAATCCGCGGCGATGCAGCGAGGTCATTGTGCTGCCACCGTTGATGAGGACAGGCGCGTGCCGCCGAGTGCGTCAATCGCCGTCTGCACGATATCCTTGGCTGTCAGTCCGGCCTGGATCAGTTGCCTGGCCTGGCTGTCGTGGTCGATGAACACGTCCGGTAGCGTCATGGGACGGATCTTCAGGCCCCCGTCCAGCAGCCCCTTCCAGGCCAGATGCTGC
>CAINEA010000055.1 GCA_903847525.1 uncultured Acetobacteraceae bacterium
CGCCGATTCAATCGGCGCGATGGTCTGCGACGCCAGCTTCATCGGTTTGGCGACCCTGCTGCCCGCTCCACTGGCGCTATGTTCGCCCGGCGCTTGGGCCGTGGCATTGATAAAACCGCAATTCGAGGCGGGGCGGGATCAGGTCGGCAGCAAGGGCGTCGTGCGGGACCCGGCTGTTCATGCCGCCGTCTGCGAGCGAATTCGCGAATGGTGGTCGGGATTGCCGGGCTGGAAAGTGCTGGGGATCGCGGAGAGTCCGATCACCGGGCCGGAAGGTAACCGCGAGTTCCTGCTTGTGGCCCTACGAAACGGTCTGTAGTCGACTGATTATCCAATTCCTTTGAGGAATAGTTGGCGAGTTCCTCCAGCAACGCCCAAATTCTGGCTGGTTCCAGAGTAATTTTGGGATCGTTCAACTGGCGATCCAGTTCGGCCTGCTTGCTGGCGTAGTCCTTGCTGGTCATTGTTTGCCCCATGTCTGATGTCCTTCAACCTGTGGGCGAGTTGCAGGGGTAATTCCGGCGGAGATCGGGCAGCTGTGTGACGTTATCGTGATCGAGGGCGTTCAGACGGTGAGATACCGGTTGCGGATCGCTTCTTCCTCGGCCCGGAAAACCTCGGGGGTGGCGGCGTAGACCATGCGGCCCTTGACCATGATGTGCAGTTCGTCGGCCACAGCCTCGGCCAGCTTCATGTTTTGTTCGATCAGCAGGATGGTCACGCCTTCCTGGCACAGCCGGCGGATGACCGCGGCCAGTTCACGCACCACCAGTGGCGCCAGGCCCTGGCTCGGTTCGTCCAGCAAAACCACCTTGGGATCGCTGACCAAAGCGCGCGCGATCGCCAGCATCTGCTGCTCGCCGCCCGAAAGCTGCGAGCCGCGGTTGCCGGCGCGCTCACGCAATGAGGGAAACAGTTCCAGCAACCGCTCGACCGGCCAGGATTTGGCCGGCTTGCGTTCACCGACGCGGATGTTTTCAAGCACGCTGAGGTCCGGAAAGATCAGCCTGCCTTCTGGCACGTAGGCGACGCCGGCGCGCGCCACGAGATGCGGCGGCCAGCCGGCGATGTCCTGCCCGTCCAGCAGCACCCGCCCGGAGGTCGGCGGTACCAGGCCCATGATGCTACGCACGGTGGTGGTCTTGCCGACGCCATTGCGGCCCAGCACCGCGCAGATACGGCCGCGCGGCACGGCGAGGTTGACGCCCTGCAGGATATGGCTGGCGCCGTAATGGGTGTTAAGGCTTTCTATCCGCAGCATTATTCGTATCCGCCCAGATAGGCCGCCTGCACGTCGGCATCGGCCTTCACCACTTCCGGCACGTCGTCGGCGATCACTGTGCCCCGGTGCAGCACCGTTATCTTCTGTGCCAGGCGGAACACCACTTCCATATCGTGCTCCACCAGCAGCACCGTCAGTTGCCCATCGGCGAGCAGGCCGGACAGGGTTTCCACCGCGGACAAGGTTTCCTCCACCGACAGGCCCTGTGTAGGCTCATCCAGCAGCAGGATGCGCGGGCGCTGCGCTAGGGCCATCGCCACTTCCAGCAGCCGCTGGTCGCCGTGCGACAGCAGCCCGGCCGGGCGGTTGGCCACATCGGTCAGGCCCAGGCGCTCCAGCGCCTCATCGCCGCGCCGTGCGGCCTCGGCGAACACCGCGGCGCCGCCATAGGGCTGCCAGCGCAGGGCCAGCCGCGCCTGGGCGGACAGTCGGGCGTTTTCGCGGGCGGTCATCTCCGGAAACAGCGACGTGAGTTGAAAGGTGCGCGAAAGTCCGGCCTGGCAGATCTGGTAGGAAGACAGGCCGGTCAGCTTCCGCCCGTCGAACCGCACCTCGCCCTCGGTGGCGCGGACGACGCCGGTAATCAGATGGAACAGGCTGGTCTTCCCCGCGCCGTTGGGCCCGATCACGGCGCGCACTTCTCCCGTCTCGACACGCATGGACACCTGATTGACCGCGACGAGGCCGCCATAGCGCTTGGTCAGGCCGTCCAGTTCGAGCAATGCCATCGCCCTAGATCCGCGCGTTCTTGGGCCGCCGCGACGTCAGCAACCCCCAAATCCCCTGCGGCGCGAACATCACGAAGCCGATGAAGATCAGGCCGAAGAACAGCGCCCAGGATTCCGTGTAGGCGCTCAGCACGTGCTCCAGCAGCATGAAGAACGCGGCGCCGAGGATCGGGCCGATCAGCGTGCCCTGGCCGCCGACGATCACCATGATCAGCACCTGCCCGGAGAACAGCCAGAACAGCAATTCGGTATTGGCGAAACCGGCGAACGGCGAATAGAGCGCTCCTGCGAGTCCGCCGAGCGCGAAGGATAGCGCTACCACCGCGATCTTGTAGAGCCGCGTATTGTAGCCCAGCGACAGGGTCTTGGCCTCGTTCTCCCGGATGCCACGCAATACCGCACCGAACGGGGAACTCACCAGGGCCCGGCAGAACACGTAGGCACCGAGCAGGCAGACCAGCACGAGATAATAGTAGCCGTTCTTGGTCTGAAACACCGTGATCCCGAACGGCCCGGGATGCCGCGGGATCCCGGCCAGCCCATCGGAGGCGCCGGTCACGCTGGTCCATTTGAACGCCACCGCGTATAGCAATTGGGCGAAGGCCAAGGTCAGCATGGAGAAGGACACGCCGGTCGCCATCGTGCAGACCCAGGCAACCCCGATTGCCACCACACCGGCCAACAAGGCTGCGGCCAGCACCGCGACGGGCAGCGGCAGCGCGGTGTGCAGCAGCAGATAACCCGATGCATAGGCGCCGAGCCCATAGGCCGCGGCATGGCCGAAGCTGATCAGGCGCGTGTAGCCGACCATCAGGTCCAGGCTCATGGCCAGCAGGCCAAGGATCAACGCCTCGGTCAACAGTGTCATGGCGAAGATCGGCAGGCCGAACGGCGCCGCCGCCAGCACAATTGCCGCGAGAAAAAAGAGCCGCCAGCCGGTCACTTAGGCCTCCTTGCCCAGAAGCCCGCCGGGCCGGATGACCAGCACCAGCAGCATCAGCATGTACATCGCGGCCAGGGCAAAATCGGGGAAGTAGTAGTTGCCGAACACCTGCACGAAGGCGACAAGCACCGCTGCCAGCAAGGAGCCCAGGAAGCTTCCCATGCCGCCGATGATCACGATCACAAACGCGTCGATGATCGCATTTCCTGCCATGCCCAGCGACGCGGTAACCAGCGGCGCGGCCAGCACGCCGCCCAAGGCCGCCAGCCCGCAGCCGATGCCGAAAATGGCGGTCCGCACCAGGTTCACGTCCACGCCCAGCGCATGGACCATCTCGGCGTTCTGGCTGGTCGCGCGGATCAGCAGACCGAGACGGGTGCGTTCCAGGAATTGCCAGATCGCGATGGCCACCACCACGCCGGCACCCGCCAGGAACAGCCGGTAGGTTGGAAAGGGCTCATCGAACAGGAACACGATGCCGGCGAACATGTTCGGCAATTCCACCTGCAGAGCGTTCACGCCCCAGAGCAGCCGGATGATCTCGCCCAGGACCAGCGTCAGCCCGAACGTCACCATCAGGAAGGCGCTTTCGTCGCGCCGGTACAGCCGGCGCAGCAGCCCCATCTCGAACGCCGCGCCGATCGCGCCGCCGATCAGCGGCCCGATCACCAGCCCGGCCCAGAAGCTGCCGGTCAGCCGAACCGCCGAATAGCCCAGGAATGCGCCCAGCATGTAGAACGTGCCGTGCGCGAAATTGACGATGCGCATGATCCCGAAGATCAGCGTCAGCCCAACCCCGAGAAAGAACAGCAGGGCTGCCTGAGACAGTGCGTTCAGACACTGCGTCAGCAGAAACGGCAGCAGGTCCATGCCTAGATCAGTTGTCGTAGACCATCTTGTTGCAGGGCGGCGTGACCCGGTCGGCCGCATAGGTGGCGATCACCTCCGGCATCGGATGCTCCATGCCCTCCCTCTTCACCACCTTAACGATGAACCCCGGCTGCTCCGCCTGATGGTCACAAGCGCGCATCACGATGTGGCCTTTGACGGTGTCGAGCGCGAGGCCTTCCAGGGCCGTGCGCAGTTTCGCCGCCTCGATGCTGCCGGCCTTCTCGATGCCGGCCTGCAGCACCATGCAGGACTGATACTGGTCGCCCTCGAACATCTGCGGCAGGCGCTTGTAGTCCGCCTGCCAGGCGGCGACGAAGGCCTTGTTCACCGGATTATCCAGGCTGGCCGGATAACGAGACCCGCCGATCATGCCGATTGCGGCGTCGCCGGTGGCGTTCAGGCCCATCTCATCCACCTGCTCGGTCAGCAACTGGATCTTGTCGCTCAGGCGATACTGCTTGGCCTGCGACAGAAAGGCGTTGTTGTCGTCGCCGGCCAGAACCAGATAGACGCCCTCGGCGCCGGATTGGCGGATCTTGGCGATGTAGGTGGCGAAATCCTTCGTGCCGGTTGGGGAGAATACCGCGCCGAGGAAGTTCTTGCCGGCGCGTTTGGCCTCGGCCTCGAACACATCCATAGAGTTGTGGCCCCAGGCGTAATCCATGCCGATCCCGTAGAAATTCTTCATCGGGGAGTCGCGCAGCCACAGTGCCACGGCGCGCGTGCCCATCGGGCCGGAGGTGTTGGGGCGGAAGAAGTTCGGCACCAGAGACTCGCCGGTCAGGCGGCCGTCCCCGTTGTCGCCGGAGACGAAGATCGTGTCCCACTCCGCCAGTTTTGGCACGGTGGCGAGCGCTTCGTTGGACGCGACGATGCAGGTGATCAGGCGCACGCCGTTGCGCTCCACCATTTCCTGCGCCTTGCGCACCGTGGTGGCGGGGTTGCCGGCGGTGTCCTCGATGATCAATTCGACCGGGCGGCCGAGCAGTCCGCCCTTAGCATTCACCTGCTTGGCCCAGAACTCGCAGGCGGTGCGCATCTGCGCGCCAATGCCGCCGAGCGGGCCGGTGAGCGCGACGGGCATGCCGATCTTTATCGGTTCCGCCGCGTTGGCGAAGCGCGGCACGGCCGGCAGGCTCGCGGCAGCGGCACCCGCGACGGCCGATTTCAGCATAGTGCGACGCGACACGTAGTGGGTCTTGGTCATCTGAACCTCCCTGGCCCTGCCAGCCTTTCAGGCGCGGCGATTTGGAGCGGCAGATTAAGTCCCGCTTCCTCGGTTGCGCAATGGCGGCCCGATCGCGCTGGGTTTGCGGCTCGCGTTCGTGACGCTAAGGGAGGTCGAATGCCTGATCGTCGTCCGCTATTGCGGCGTGGGCGAAGAAATCCGGTCCGATTTCGGAGTCCGGGGCGGTGCGACAAGGCAGATTGGCAAGTAGCTTGCCGTCCTGCAGCACGGCCACGCCTGCCTTGGTGCCCCAGCCGCGCCCGATGGCGGTGTAGGCGATGTAACTTATCGGTCCGCGAGTAAATCGCAGCCAGGCACCGCCCCCGCCGGAAAAACTCCAGGTGCCGGATCGGGTCAGCTCACGGTTCTGATAGGATATCTCGGGCTGGTGCGGCGCGCCGAAGCGGTAAGCCAGGGAACCTTGGCTGGGCGAGATGTCAGACGACGCGCAGACCGAAACGAGTTTCACCCCTACCGAGCAGGTGAAGATGACGGCCTCGTCCTGCGAACAGAGCGATGGTGCGGCGACGGCGGGACCGATCGCGGCCAGGACAAGCAGTGCCGCGAAGCTGCCCGTTCGGATCGGCTTCAATCCGGCAGCACCCTTTGGCCGACACGATAGGCCCGGGTGAACTGCTCAAGCCCGTGCGAGCCACCATTTACGAGCTTGCGCGCCGCCGCGAGGTTATCCTGCCTTAAGGCGGCCCGGATGGCTTTTTCCTGATCCTTCAGGAACAATGCCAGCAGGCTGGAAGCCGTGGTGGGGTCGTTGCCGAGTTCCGGATGGTTCACCAGATCCGCGGAAGGCGTGAGTTTCGGGCCGAACTTGGCGTAATTGAATCGACCGGTCAGTTGGACGAAGCCGCGGCCGCGAAAATTCGCCCCATCCGGCACGCCGCGGTTACCCAGATCCTTACGGTTGTCATAGAGGTCGAACGGATGGCCGCGCGGTGAGGTATTGAACCGGGATTGACCCTCGCTAATCGGTTCGAAACTTTCCGTTTCCGCGCAGATCGTGCCAAGCGCCATCAGGATCATCGGCTTGTCAGTCAGGTTGGCATCCTGCATTGCCTTCAGCACGAAGGGCAGGTTGGCGATGATGTTGCCAAGCGGGGTGTTCGGGAACATTTGCGACACCAGCCGGGGAGTTACCTTTTTGCTGATGTCGCTGGAGGGGGGCGGTGGGGCCGGCAGTTTCAACGCTGCCATCGTGTCTTCACCGGCAATCCCATCAGGCGGGAGTTTCTCGCTCTTCTGAAAGGCGATCAGGGCTGCCTCGGTGCCGTTACCGAAATCGCCATCGATCTTGCCGGGGTCGAAGCCGGCTGCCTTGAGGGCGGTCTGGAGCGCCTTTACCGCGGCGCCTCGGTCATCGAGTTTAAGCATGGCCAACTTCCTTCGCATGCCAACTGGTTTCGAATTCCAGACAATCTCACACCAAACGGACGATCATGTCACCAATCGAAATGCATCCCCGTCGCGCTCGATCTTTCCGGCTGTGGGCGTGGCGAAATGGGTTCCCAGCACCAGCGTGGGGGTTCCCGCGAGCCGTCCGAGCAGGTCGCGCCGCGTTGCTTCCGCCATCGCCGGATCGTGATCGGCGGTGGAGCACCATTCCGGATGGCCGAACTGGCAGGGGTGATGGGCGAAATCGCCGGTGATCAGCCCTTCCTCGCCGCTCGAGGAAATTCGTACCGAGACATGCCCCGGCGAGTGCCCGAAGCTGGGCACCAGCGAGATTTCCGCGCCGATCCGGTGATCGATCTCGACCAGATCCACCAGGCCGGCATCGTGCACCGGGCGGATGCTGTCATCCACCACGGCCAGCATGTCCTCGCGCGTGTTCTTCTCGGTCCAGTATTCGTACTCGATCCTGCCCATCAAATAGCGCGCGTTCGGAAAGGTTGGGACCCATTTGCCGTCTGTCCACATCGTGTTCCAGCCGACATGATCGACGTGCAAATGCGTGCACAGCACCGTATCGATGGTTTCGCGCGCATAGCCGGCGGCGGCGAGACCTGCCAGGAATGCGGTCTGCATGTTGTTCCAGTGCGGAATGCGCCGGTTCTGCTTGTCGTTGCCGAGGCAGGTATCGACGATGATGCGGTGCGTTGGCGTTTCCACCACGAAGGCGTGGATGGACATTTTCAGCCGCCAATTCTCATCAACGAAATGCGGCTGCAGCCATTCCATGTGATCCAGCGTTTCGCGGGTGGCCTGTGGCAGCAGGAAGCGGCTGCCGCCGGTCATTTCCAGTTCCACGATCTTGCTGATCGTCACGTCGCCGATGTGCCACTTCATGGCCTGTCCCTTCGTTCGATTTTATGTATGCTAATGCCAACAACCGGGGAGAGAAACAGATGCCCACAGCGCTCGAAGACAAGGATGCCATCCGCGAGTTAATGGCGCAGTATTGTTTCACCCTCGATAATTACCGCTTCGCCGATATGGCGGCCTTGTTCACCGAGGACGGCACCTGGGATACCGCATTCGGCAAGGCAACCGGGCGCGAGGCGATCGCCGCGCTGATGAAGAGCATCAGCAAGCCCGAGGGCGAGCGGGAACGGCGCATTCACATGGTGTCGAATGTGGTGATCACCCTGAGAGGCGACGCCGCGCGGGTGCAGTCCAACTGGGAGGTTGTTCAAAACGGCCCGGACGGCCCCCATCTCAGTTCGGCCGGCGGCTACGAAGACCAGATGGTGCGGCGGAACGGCGGTTGGATGTTCCAGTACCGCAAGATCGACCGGTTTATTAAATAGCGGTTAAACCGGCCGATCCCCCTTCACCGTCACTCGATTGCCCGAGCGCGTGTGGGGCCAGTAATCCCACATCGCCCGATGCTGGACGCAGCGATTGTCCCAGAAGGCGATGGCATTTTCGGTCCAGCGGAAGCGGCACTGGAACAGCGGATTTTCCGCGTGCTGATACAAATAGGCCAGGATCGCGTCGCTCTCGTCGCGTGGGATGCCGATGATGCGGCGGGTGAAGCCGCGATTGACGTACAGCGCTTTCTTACCGGTGACAGGATGGGTGCGCACCATCGGGTGCTCGGCGCTGGGATAGGCAGGTTTGTCGGCGATGCCGTAATTCGCATACAGGCCGCGATAGACATCGGCGCCATCATGGAATGCGGTCAGGCCATCGAGATAGGCTTTCATCCGGTCCGATAGCGCTTCATAGGCTGCATACATATTGGCGAACAGCGTGTCGCCGCCCTTTGGCGGGCATTGCTTGATATACAGGATGCTGCCCATCGGCGGTTCGGCGTCGCAGGAAACATCCGAGTGCCAGCCCTCGCCGTTGGCGCGCGGGCTGTCCTTGTCGGCGTAGATCTTCATCAGCGCCGGCTCGCCGTCTTCGTGGGGTGCGGCGGGGTGGATATGCAGGTCGCCGAACATCCGACCGAAGGCAAGATGCTGCTGTGGGGAGATGTGCTGGTCTCGAAAGAAGATCACCAGGTTCTCCGCCAGCGCCCGGTGGATCTCGTCCTGGGTGCGGTTGGACATCGGCTTGGACAAATCCACACCGGTGACCTCGGCCCCGATGATCGGGGTCAGTTTGTCGAGCGCGATGGTTTCATAGGGCGCTGACTCGTCGGTGGCGTGCCGGTAGCGGGGACCCTGGTTGCCGCGCATTCCGCTCATGGTGGTTGCTCCCTGTTCAGTAGCCCATCAGGCTGGCGTAGCGGTCGCGATGAAACGCGGCGTTGCCGAATGTCGCCTCCGCCACGCGAGCGCGCTTGAGGAAAAAGCCGATTTCATGCTCATCGGTCATGCCGATGCCGCCATGCATCTGCACACCCTCGTCGCCGCACAGGCGCAGCGTTTCGCTGGCCTTGGTCTTCGCCAGGCTGGCCAGGGCGGCGGCGTCGTTGGCGCGGTCGTCGATCGCGGCGGTGGTGGCGAGCACGGTGGAGCGGGTGGTTTCGATTTCACAGAACATCTGCGCGGCGCGGTGCTTCAGGGCCTGGAAACTGCCGATGGCGACGCCGAATTGCCGTCGGTCCTTCAGGTATTGCAGCGTGCGGTCGAAGGCTTCGGATGCGCTGCCGAGCATTTCCGCCGCCAGGCCGGCGCGGGCGCGGTCCAGCACGGCTTCCAGCACATCTGCGCCGCCATCCACCGGGCCAAGAACGGCATCGGCGCCGACCGCGACATTCTCGAACCGGATGGACGCGGCGTTGCGGCTGTCCACCATAAGGTTCCGTATTTTCGAAATGCCCGGCGTGTCGGAAGGCACCAGGAACAGGGTGATGCCTGCTCGGTCGTTTCGGCTGCCGGCGGTGCGGGCAGCGACGATCAGCACATCGGCGACATGGCCGTCCAGTACGAAAACTTTCTGGCCGTTGATGACGTAACCGGTTCTGGCCCCGGTCGCGGTGGTGGCGATACGGGTTGGCGCATGGTGCGGGCCTTCTTCCAGCGCCAAGGCGAGCAGGGTTTCACCCGCGACCAGTCCCGGCAGGAGATCGGCTTTCTGGCCGGCAGAACCGGCGAGTTCCAGGGCGCTGGCGCCGATCAGCGCGGTGGCGATCAGCGGGGTGGCCGCCAGGGTGCGGCCGGACGCTTCCAGCACCTGCGCCAGGCCGGTCAGGCCGAAGCCGGTGCCGCCGTAATCTTCCGACACCAGGAAGCCGGTCCAGCCGAGATCGGCCATTTCCTGCCAGAGCTTGCGGGAAAAGCCGTCGGGGTCGTTGCTGTCGCGCAGTTTGCGAAATTCCGTCACCGGCGATTTCGACGGGAAGAAGTCCATTGCCGTGTCGCGCACCATCAGCGCGTCGGAGGAGAGGACCAGGGCCATTGCGGATGATTCCTTCAGGCTTAATCGGGCAAGCCAAGCACACGCTTGGCGATGATGTTCAACTGCACCTCGGAGGTGCCGCCCTCGATGGTGTTCGCTTTCGAGCGCAACCAGTCGCGTGTGGCCTGCAACTCTCCCGCGTCGAACTCATCACCTTCCCAGCCCAGCCCGCCGGTTCCGGCGCTGCCGATCATCAGTTCGTAGCGGCGCTTATTCAACTCGGTGCCGTAGTATTTGAACATGGCCGACATCGGCCCGGGCGGTTGCCCGGCCTCGGACTCTTCCAATGCCCGGCGGCGGGTGAGCTGGAAGGCCTGGTTATCCATGTTGTAGCGCGCGATGGCGTCGCGCACGGAAGGATCGGCGATGCGGCCGTC
>CAINEA010000056.1 GCA_903847525.1 uncultured Acetobacteraceae bacterium
ATGATCTGCCCGGCATAGGATGGATCGGTCAGGGTTTCCTGATAGCCGGTCATGCCGGTGTTGAAGCAGACTTCGCCGACCGGAGCCGGTTTTTCCGTCGCGGCGCCAAAGCCGCGGCCCCAGAACACCGAGCCATCGGCCAGCACCAGCACAGCGGTCGCGCCGGAGGGTTGAGAACTCTGGACAGGCTTTGGCTCTTGCATGGGGGCGCTCATCTGATTGGCGGGTTCGCCCTGGGGCGGCGTTCCAGCCAGGTCGGAAAAAGTCAGGCCGGTGGCGGCGATCACCGCGGCCCAGTGCTTGGCGGGAATGGACCGGGACTGGCGCCACTTGCGCACCGCTTCGGGTCCCACCCCGGTCAGCTTGGCGGCGGCATCGGCCCCACCCAGTCTTTGGATGATTTCGTCCACTCTGATCGACATGGATGCAATGTATGGGAAAAAAATTCCCAGGCCAAGGGACTCCTTTCGGAAATGGGAAATTTTCTCCGCCCGGCCTCTTTTCGCCTCCCAGCCTTGGGCCTACCCCCGGGTAAGCTTCTTCCCCTATTATAGAGGGTGATTTTTCTAGTGAGGGTACCCGATGGGGCTGCGCGAAGACTTTGTGGACCAGATGAAGGCATCGATGAAGGCCGGCGACCCTGCCCGGACCTCCACCCTGCGCATGATCATGGCCAGGCTGAAGGACACCGACATCGCAGCCCGCCCGAAAGGCGTGGACAAAATCCCCGATGACGAGATCCTGGCCATGCTGCGCAACATGCAGAAATCCCGCCGGGAATCCGTCGAACTCTACCGCCAGGGCAACCGCCCGGAACTCGCGGCCAAGGAAGAAGCCGAGATCGCCGTGATCGAGGCGTTCCTACCGGCGCAGATGGACGAGGCCGCGACGAAGGCGGCGGTGGAAGCGGCCGTGGCGGAAACCGGGGCGGCCAGCGTGAAGGACATGGGCAAGGTGATGGCCGCGCTGAAAGCCAGGCACGGCGCCACGCTGGACATGTCCAAGGTCGGCGGGCTGGTGAAGGCTGCCCTGGGCTGAGCGGCGCAATCCAGCATGGCCCTTCCCCCCGGCTTTCTTGACGAGCTGCGTGCCCGCACCCCGCTTGCGGCGGTGATCGGGCGGCGCATGCGGCTCGCCAAGTCGGGCCGGCAATGGAAGGGGTGCTGCCCGTTCCACGGCGAAAAGACGCCGTCGTTCTATGTCTACGACGATCATTTCCACTGTTTCGGCTGCGGCGTGCACGGCGACGCGATCAGCTTCGTCATGCAGAGCCAGGGCGCCTCCTTCCCCGAGGCGGTGGAACAGCTCGCCACCGAAGCCGGTTTGGAAGTGCCGAAATCGACCCCGGCCGCCGCCGAGGCCGAGCGCCGCCGGCATGACCTCCATTCCGTGCTCGAAGCCGCCGCGAGCGCCTACCACCGCCGCCTGCGCCTGCCCGAAGGCCGGGTGGCACTGGACTACTTACGCAAGCGCGGCCTGACCGACGAAACCATCGACCGCTTCGGTCTCGGCTGGTCCGGCGAGGGGCGCGGTGCGCTGGCCTCCGAGCTCGCCCGCGACGACATCGAACCCGCGATGCTGATCGATGCCGGACTGCTGAGGGAGTCGGAAAACCCGGATGGCCGGCCCTACGATTTGTTCTTCAATCGCGTGATGTTCCCGATCCGCGACCGGCGCGGCCGGGTGATCAGCTTCGGCGGCCGCACGCTCGGCGACGGCCAGCCAAAATACGTCAACGGCCCCGAGACCGATTTGTTCTCCAAGCGGCGCAATCTCTACGCCCTCGACTTCGCCCGCGAGGCCGCCCGCAAGGGGGCGACGGTGGTGGTGGTCGAGGGCTACATGGACGTCATCGCCCTGCACCAGGCCGGCTTTGCCGGCGCCGTTGCCCCGCTCGGCACGGCGCTGACCGACGAACAGCTCGGCGAGCTTTGGCGCCTGTCGCCAGAGCCCGTCCTGTGCTTCGATGGCGACGCCGCCGGCGC
>CAINEA010000057.1 GCA_903847525.1 uncultured Acetobacteraceae bacterium
CGTTGGGTGCGGTTCTCGGGCGCTCGCATAGACTCTTTGGCCTTGTCGGTTTGATGCTTGCTGTTGATGTTTGATTCTCTCGTTCGACAATCGTCGGGGGAGTTTTCTGGTTAACGAGGAACTGACGGGGAGTTTCCACGGTGTATTGTTTAACAACGGGCGTGTTCACCGGCGGTTCCGTTGAATGAACCACAGCTGGCGGCTCTTGCTGCGGAGTGACCCGGGGTGTCAGTGAACTTGATCCGGCGAAGTGGAGCCAGGCATAGCCAAGCGCCACGCAGGAGGCAATTCCGTAAGTTATCCAGGGGGGGCTTTCGTCGTTCGTGCGAGGACTTGGTCGTCGCGGGGTATTTTCTGAGGCTGACCTTTTCTCTCGCGGTTGGGTATCAGCTTTGGGTTGTGCGTGATGCTCGCTAAATTCGGCGGCCAAATGATCCGAAGACTCCTGAGCCGCGATCCAGGCATCATGTCGCGCGCGGGCAGATGGGTCGGAGAGGATCTCGTAGGATCGATTTATTATGCTCATCACCTTTGTCGCATCAGAGGAACTCTCATTCCGATCAGGATGATACTTCAATGACAGTGCCCTATAGGCAGCACGGATGATTTCGATAGGCGCATCCCTCGACACCTTGAGGTTGTCGTAGTGAGTATGAATCCTCATGCGCCTGATTCTCCCATTTCTGCTCGACCGTATTCTCTGCTACTGGCGTGACAGGCAACCAAATAAGTGCCACGGATACGGCACCTCAGTCAGCTTAGTTTAGCCGATGAGGTGGCGGAATGCTCCTGGAAAACGGGCAATCGGAGTGTATCCTACTAACTAAACGGGTTCAGGAATCGGGTTTTGGCAAGTGCTGGTTGTCTGAGTTAACTCCTGAGTGACGGGCCATCCGGAAGTTATCCTACGGTTCCGACCAGAAGTCGGGCTGAGGGAAATTAATTTTGAACTCCGCTCAGTGGTTGCCGGATTTATGGAAAACGAGGAGCAGTGAAAACGACACTCGACATCTCCAAAGAAACGCTGCGGCAAGTTAAGCCCCTTGCGGCCCGAGAAGGTGTGCCCATGAGTGAGGTTTTCGAGCGAGGAATGCGGGCCTACGTGGCGGGGACTACGCCCTTGCAGCCGTTCCGTTTGCGAAGGATCACAACCAAAGGGCAGGGGTTGGCGAAGCCGATGGATTGGGCGGAGATTCGGGAGTTGACTTACGAAGGGCAAGGCGGGGAACGGGAAGCAGGTAAGCGTTGATCGCGGTGGACACCAACATCTTGGTGTACTCGGTCCGGGCCGATTCGCTATTTCATGCAAAGGCGTTGAAGCGAGTGAAGCAATTGGCGGAGAGTAGCGCTCCGTGGGCCTGGCGATTGTGACGCATGCTCGGATTTACCAGCCGCCCACTCCGATAGAGGACGCGTTGCAGCAGCACGGCGGGAAACGCGCGGCTACAATGAAGGCATGGTGCGGAAGCTAGAGGCAGTCTATGAAGGCGGGGTGTTGCGGCCTGTGGTGCCGCTGCGTCTGGAAGAACACCAGCATGTCAGCGTTATCATCCTCGACGATTTGGCGGATGACGGCGAAGAATTGCGATTCGCGCCTCGGGAAGAGTTTGAGGCGCTGGCGGATCACAGCATTACGCTGGAAGACGTACGCCGGGAGCTTTCCCCCATCTCCGGTTCGCTCGACGCGGATTTTGCCGCTGAACGGAACGAACGGTAGGTGGCTCGCTATTTCCTGGACACCAGTGCACTGGCGAAGCTGTATCACCGGGAGGCCGGCAGTGAGCGGATGGAGTCGCTCGCACAATCGCCGGATGTGCCACTGATCATTTCCGAGCTCTCGCTTATCGAGATCGAATCCGTATTTGCAACCAAGGTCAGGACTGGAGCTATTGCGAAGGCGGCTCTCGATCATTTGCGGGGCCGGTTTAGTGCCGATATTGCGAAGGGTCGACTCGATGTTGTTCTGCTGGAACGGCGCCACTTCCGGAGAGCTGCGTCCCTCGTGCATGTCTATGCGGTCGATCATGCTTTGCGCACATTGGACGCGTTGCAGGTATCGGTGGCGGTGGATCTCAGGCTTCGGGGCGTCACCTCGGTGCTGGTCGCTTCGGATCGAAACCTCTGCAACGTCGCGGCCCAGGAAGGGCTGACGGTCGTTAACCTGCTAACGAATGCGTAGACGCTTGTAGCTCGGTCGATCGTTGCTATACCGACTTCGCCCGAGCCTGAAACACTCGTGTCCCCACAATCGCCGCCATTGAGACGCCGCCTAGTGCTAGCAGGAACGCGGCGGAGTAG
>CAINEA010000058.1 GCA_903847525.1 uncultured Acetobacteraceae bacterium
CAATAGGCGGCGGGGCGGATGATGCTGCCGGCGGTCTGGGTGCCGAAGGCCAGGGGGAAGAAGAAGTCGCCCACGCCGGCGGCCGAGCCGGAGGAGGAGCCGCCGGGAGTGTGGGCGGGGTTCGTGGGGTTGGTTGTGGGGCCGGGGGTGCGGGTGGCGAATTCGGTGGTGACGGTCTTGCCGACCACGACCGCTCCGGCGGCGCGGGCTCCGGCGACGGCGGCGCAATCGGCCCGGGGCTGCCAGTCCTGCCAGATCGGCGAGCCGTACTGGCTCGGCATGTCGGCAGTGTCCAGCACGTCCTTCACCCCGATCGGCAGGCCGGCCAGCGGGCCGGGGCGCGGGCGGGATGCGGCACGGCTGGCTGCCTCGGGGGCGAAATGCACCATGGCGTGGCGTTTGCCCTCGCGCTGCTCGATACGGTCCAGGCAGGCTTCCATGATCTCCATCGGCTCGATATGGCCGTCACGGATCAGCTTCACCGCCGTGGTGGCGGTGATGCGGGAGAGGTCCTGCATGTATAAAACTCCTGGGTTATCGGCGTCGGAAAACGTCAACACGCTGGCGCAGGCGGACGCGGCGGTCCATCCTCAAAAACGAAAATGGGCCGTCAAACGCGATGCGGGACAGTTTTGCCGAACCGAGAGACGTAACGCCGGTGGTCCGCGTTGGCCGCGGGGCCGACGGACTGATGACCTATCTGGTCGACCTGCCGCCGGAAACCTTGCCGCCGGTAACGGGACGGGACCTGGAGCGGGCCTGGTATGCCGCCCGGCAGGCCGCGCTCGCGGCCGATTGGGGGGCGGCGCGGGGCTTCCGGTTCCGCCGGGCCGATGGCGGCTATCTGGACCTGGCGCTGGAGGATGCGGACGCGCGCTGTTGGGCCAATGCGGTCGACGGCACGGTGGGAATGGCTAATTGCTACGGCCTTTCGCTCTGCCTGCGGCTGCTGGCGCTGGTCGATTTGTTGGCCCGGGTTGGCTGGGCGGCTCGGGTCGTGCGGCTGGAGCGCGATGGCGCGGAATTGCATCCCTGCCTGCTGCGCGCTGCGGCCAGCCTGCCATTGACGCCGGAGGCGCTGTTCGATGAAACGAGTTTTCGCGTCCACCTCGCGCCACAATTGGCCGAATCGTGTAGGGAGGGTGGATCGAACGATGCCGGCTTGGATCCTCCTGGCCGTCTGACAGGAGCCTCCGCATGATTTTTGCCGCCCGTTATGCCCGCGCTTCGTCGGCTGCCTGTGTTTTGGGCGCGATGTTGGCTCTGGCCGGTTGCGCGTCATCCGGTTCGGACGCGTCGCTGACCGCGGACCAGGCGACGCGGGCGGCGTGTCGGCAGCAGACCGAGCAATCCTTCAACATCCGCAACCGTGTCGACATGTACCGGCCCGATTACGGCCGAGACGCGCCGATGTCCGGGCAGGCTGCGCCGCAGATCGATCGCGGGCTCGCGGATCGTTTCAGCTACGAGCAGGACTACCAGGATTGCCTGCGCAGCCGCGGCGCGCGTCTGACGCCCGGCGTGCAGGCAACAGGCGGGCAAACGCCTGGGGCTCCCGCCGCGGCGCCGGCCGGGACGACCCAGCCGGCCTTGGGACAGTCCGGGTCCGGTCGGCCGCCGGCGGTGCGTGCGCCGGTGCCCGCCCCTGCGGCGCCGGGTTCGACGTCGGATCTGACGCGGCCGCCGTCGCTGACACCTTAAGGGGAGGTAGCCGCGCCCGGTGGCCAGTTTTTCCGCAATCGGACGCGTATTCTCGTACCGTAACGCACGCATCTTCTACTCCGGCAGCGCGGTTGCCTGGACGGGCCTTTGGATGCAGCGGGTTGCCACGGACTGGCTGGCCTGGCAGCTGACCCACTCGCCGCTCTGGGTCGGCATCATCGCCTTCTGCAGCCTGGGGCCGTCGATGGTTGTCTCGCCCTTCGCCGGGGCGGTGGCCGACCGGCTGGACAGGGTTCGGTTAACCACGATCACTCAGCTGATCGCCTCCCTGCATGCGGCCACGCTGGTGGTGCTGATCCTGACTGGCCTGATTCGGGTGGAGATCATCGCCGGGCTGGAATTGCTGCTGGGTATTTCGCAGACCATTTCCCAGCCGGCGCGGCAATGCTTGGTGCCGGGCCTGGTACCGCGCAGCGAGCTGCCGGCGGCGGTGGCGCTGAATTCGCTGACCTTCAATCTCGCCCGCTGCGTCGGCCCCGCAGTGTCCGGGGTGATGATCGCGGCCTTCGGTGTGGTGCCATCGATTGCCTGCAACTGCGTGGCCTATCTCTACGCCAGCCTGACGCTGCCGATGTTGGACCTGGCACCGGAATATCGCCGCGGCAACAAATCCAATCACAGCGTCTGGCACGACGCGGCCGATGGCCTGCGCTATGTGGCGCGCAATGGCGGCATGGCGCCGATCTTCCTGTTCGCCGCGTCGATCGGGATGCTGTTGCGCTCGGTGCCGGAGATGCTGCCGCCTTTTGTCGCGCAGTTGTTCTCCCGCGGGGCGGAGGGACTGGCGATCCTGGCCAGCACGATGGGACTCGCCGCCCTGGCAGGGGGCTTGCTGGTGGCGATGCGGGCCCGGCTGGATGGGCTGTCGCGGATCGCCCTTGGAGCCGGGCTGATGCTGACCCTGGCGACGGCCGGCTTCGTGTCCACCCATTCCTTCACGATCGGTGTTATCTGCATGGCGCTGATGGGCGCGGCCACAACGATCCACGGCATTTCCATCCAGACCCTGCTGCAGAGCGCGTGCGCGCCGGGCATGATCGGCCGTGTGCTCAGCCTGTGGGGCATGGTGGTGCGCGCGGGCCCGGCGATGGGCGCGCTGGCTTATGGCGCGGCATCGGAGTTCGTCGGTTTGCAGGTGCCGGTGATCGTCGGATGCGGGCTGGCCTGCATCGCGTTCCTGTGGGCGTGGACCCGGTTGCCCGCGATCGAGCGGGCGCTGGAGAAGAATAACTGACGTAGGTCCGGTTCAGTGCCGGCCATCGCTTGCCGGTCTGGGGGCGCCGCCCTAGAAGCGAGGTCGGTAGCACGCCTGGAACAGGCATACAGGGAGACATCTATGAGCAAGATCATCCGGACAGAACCGAACCAGATCCTATCCAAGGCCGTGGAATATCATGGCTTTGTCTATCTTCAGGGCTGCACCGCCAGCGACCTGAACAAGGACATCAAAGGCCAGACCGCCGAGGTGCTGGCGCAGATCGACCATCTGCTGGAGACGCACGGCACCGACAAGACCCGTCTGTTGCAGGCGTTGATCTGGGTGAAAGATATCGCCGACCGTCCGGCGATGAATGAGCTTTGGAGCGCCTGGATTCCCGCAGGTGGCGCGCCGGCGCGGGCCTGCGTTGAGTCGAACATGGCGGACCCGCGGGTGCTGGTCGAAATCATGATCACGGCCTGCAAGTAACTCTCGGCAGACCGGTTGCGGACGAACGGTGGAGATGACTTCGATTCTCCACCGGGCGGCCGGAAAACATTCCATATACGTTATATATTTCCGGCTTTTTAGGACAATTATCCGCCTTTGTCCGGTTATCCACAGGGGGTGATCGGGGAAATTGGCAACACTCGCAGGAAAAAGCGCTTCAAGGGTTGTCAGCCTTGCAACCCAGTTGTTACCCACATTCGTATCTGTGCCCGTCAGCTATGCGGGGCAGCGAATACCGGGTTAACAAAAATGTTGGGATCGTGCGCATGCGGGCTTGGGGCAATGGCAATAAGACCATCTTCTTTGGTGTGGGCTGGGTGGCATCCCTGCTCTTCACCGCGCAGATGGCGGTAGCCTCCCCATCCAGCGACAAACAAGGTTCCAAGCACGCCTCTGCCAGTCGCTCGGCCAGTCATGGTGAGGCTGCCGCGAAATCCACCGGCAGCCGTGCGGTTTCCAGCCACTCCGCGTCCGGGTCTCGCTACGTGAGCCAGTCCGGGGACCGTCATGCGACCCGTTCGGGGGATCGTTATGCCTCCCATGCCGGCCGTGCGGTATTCCCGGGCGGCAATAGCTCGCGGCACGCCCAATACGGCCGTGGCAGCTATCGCTTCGCGTCCTATGGCATGTATCACGGCTATCGCGGGCCGACGCTGCAATGCGTGGCCTATGCGCGTTCCGCCAGCAACATCTCGCTTTCCGGCAATGCCGCGGATTGGTGGGGCAATGCGGTTGGGCTCTATGCCCGTGGCAACCGCCCGCTGCCCGGCAGCGTGCTCGCCTTCACCGCCAATGGCCGCATGCATCTGGGTCATGTCGCCGTCGTCAGCCGGGTTATCAACGGCCGCGAGATCGAGGTCGATCACGCCAACTGGGGTGGGTATCGCGGCGCCGTCGCACGCGGCGTGCCGGTAGTGGACGTGTCGCCGAACAATGACTGGACGGCAGTGCGCGTCGGCCTGTCGAGCAGCGGCGATTTTGGCAGCGTGTACCCGACCTTCGGCTTCATTTATGACCGGCCCGACAACGGCGTCCGCGTCGCTTCCGTGTCCCGCCCCGCGCCCGCGCTGGCGTTGAACCCGGCGCCGGCCGATCTGCGGCCCGGCTACGGCCGGCAGACCCTCACCGTCCAGGGCTATAGCTACGACGAAGTGGCCGAGGCTCCCGCGACTGCACGGGCCTTCGACCGTCCGGACCGCAGCCTGCGCTAATACCAGAGTGCCCTAGACATTGACCGTCGCCCAGTCGCGCGTGCCGATCGAGCGAATGCGGTCGGGATCATCGACCAGCCAGTTCCACGCCTCGGCGCAGGCCGCCTGGATGTCCTCGTAGCTGTCCCAGATCCGGG
>CAINEA010000059.1 GCA_903847525.1 uncultured Acetobacteraceae bacterium
AACGCACTGCTGGGTCAGCCTTTCCACGCGAGAACTCGCGATCGCCTCGGTGTACCATGAGAGACCCTTCTAGCTTTGGCCGTTGCCAGCCTTTCCGGCAAGCGCCACGGCGATCTTTCCGCCCACAAACGTTCGGCTGCTTGGCGCGATGGATCGATTTGCGTAGGGGCATTAACAACGGTCGAACGAGATTTCGCGCGCCCCACGATGCCCCGCTCGCCGACTAAGCGGAGGGCAGGCATCCCTTGTCGCCGCGCCGTGGACACCATGTGGACACCACGCCCCAAAAGCGAAGGGCCGCCTCGCGGCGGCCCTGTCATAACGCTCTGAAATCCCTAAGAGATTTTGGAGCGGGCGAAGGGATTCGAACCCTCGACCCCAACCTTGGCAAGGTTGTGCTCTACCCCTGAGCTACGCCCGCGCTGTGAACCGGTAACCCGTTCAAATCGCGTCCAGGGCGCGGGTTCTATGCGGGTTTCTCAGCCAATGCAAGCCACCCTGTTCCACCCTGTCGGTAGCACACGATATGTCAGGTTTAGGTAGCACACGATCTGTCCTGTGATACTTGGCTCTTTGGTGAGCCCTGATGCGCCGGTTGGAAGCCCTTCAGGGTATGCGATTGATCAAGTTTCGGAGTGTTTTGGGTCGCTATGAATCGAGCGAACTTAATCAGATGGAGGCAGGTGATCTGCTCGGGGTGAGCGAGCGGACGTTTCGTCGCTGGTGCGGCCGATATGAGGAAGGCGGTGAGGCTGGGCTTCTGGACCGAAGGTTGGGGCATGCGTCCGGCAAACGGGTGCCGCTGGACCGTGAGGCGGAGGTCGAGGCGCTCTACCGGTCTCGCTACAGCGGTTTCACGGCAAGCATTTTCATGAACATCTCGTGCGGGACCACCGGTTCAGCTGGGGCTCCACATGGACCAAGACTTTTCTGCAATCGAAGGGTTTGCTTGTTCGGGCCCAGCGGCGGGGTGCTCATCGGCGCAAAAGCGGCTGCGCCGGCCGCTTGCCCGGCATGATGCTGCATCAGGACGGCTCGCGGCATGAGTGGCTCGCGAGGCACGACGCAATGGACCTGATCGTGACGATGGATGACGCGACGAGCGAGATTTATTCGGCGTTTCTGGTGGCCGAGGAGGGCACGGCATCGACCTTTCGTGCCCTGCTGGAGGTATTTGGGCGGCACGGCCTGCCGTTGAGTTTTTACACCGATCGCGGCAGCCATTATTTTGTCACACCCGCGTCGGGCGGGCCGGTTGACCGCAATAGCCCGACCCAGGTCGGGCGAGCGCTGACGCATTTGGGTATGGAGCATATCGCGGCCTATTCGCCGCAGGCGCGCGGGCGCTCGGAGCGGCTGTTCGCCACGCTGCAGGACCGCCTGGTGAAGGAACTGGCGCTGGCCGCCATTACAACGGTTAACGACGCCGACCGCTTTCTGCGCGATGTCTACATCCCAGCACACAACGCTCGCTTCGCTGTCACGGCCGAGCAGTTAGGTTCGGCCTTCGTCGCCATTCCCGGCGTCGATCTGAACGAGATCCCGTGCGTGCAGGAGGATCGGCTGGTCGGTCAGGACAACACGGTGGTGTTTCATCGCCTGCGGCTGCAAATCCCGCCAGCCCGCTGCGCCCGCATTTCGTCAAAGCGCGGGTCAAGGTGAGGCAATATCAGAACGGCGCGCATGCGGTCTTTCACGGCTTGCGCTGCCTCGGCCGTTATGACGCGCACGGCGAACTGCAAGACACGCCCTCGCTGGCCGCGGCATGAACCGGCGCCAGAAACCCGCCCGTGCAGTTGTGGATAACCCAAGGAGGTTACCCACAACTCCACAGGCGCCGCATCCGCAGAACAGCGAGGTCAGATAATTTCCCAAATAAGTGGGGGGAGCCCCCCACAAAGGGACCACAAGGTTGCCTTATTTACCGCCAGAGCAACCGCCATCGCAGGCTCTCGACAGCGCCGGGAACAGCATGGCAACAAGCGGACAACTGATGTGCTGCCTAAACCGGACAACTTAATTAGCTATCGACAGCCACCCTGTTCCACCCGATGCCAATTCATTATCGGCGCTCTGGACGGCAAGGGCGGGGGCCGGCATGGTCCGTTCAACGCTTCGGGGTGCTTGTCGTCGCGATGCGTGAGCAACATCTATATGATCCAAGCGTTCAGCCAGGAGACGCCACTATGGACCACGCGATCAATCCCCTTCCCGGACAACCCCCCGGACAGCCGCTGAACGATGCCTCCATGATCGTCGATGGCGATCAGAAGACGTTCATGCAGGATGTCGTCGAAGCATCCCGTAGCATACCCGTCTTGGTGGATTTCTGGGCGACTTGGTGCGGCCCCTGCAAGACCCTGACGCCAACGTTGGAGAAAGTGGTCCGCGCCGCAGGCGGGCGGGTGAAGCTGGTCAAGATCGATATCGACGCCAATCGCGGTCTGGTGCAGCAGCTCACCCAGATTGGTCTGCCCTTACAATCCGTTCCAACGGTCGCCGCCTTCTGGCAGGGACAGATCGCCGATGTATTCCAGGGCGCCCTGCCTGAGACCGAAGTAAAGCGCTTCATCGAGGGTCTGTTGAAGATCGCCGGCGGCTCTATGCCAACCGCCGACATGCTCACCGAAGCCAAGGAAAGCCTGGAACAAGGCGATGCCCGGCAGGCCGGGGAAATATTCTCCGCCGTGCTGGAACAGGAGCCGGAAAACCCCGAGGCCTGGGCCGGTCTGATCCGCGCGCTTATGGCACTCGGACAGGAGGATCAGGCCAAGCAGGCGCTGGGGCAGATCCCTGCCAAGATCGCCGATCACGCGGAGATCGCCGGCGTACGCAGCGCACTCACGCTGGCCGAAGAAGGCCGGGCCGCTCAGGGGCAACTCACCTCGTTGCAGGCGCGTCTGGAAGCCGACCCTGCCGATCATGCGGCACGCTACGACCTCGCGACCGCACTGAACGCGATGGGCGAGCATGAGGCGGCCGCCGATGCCCTGCTCGACATCATCCGCCGCCAGCGCGGCTGGAACGAGGACGCCGCTAGGATGCAACTGCTGAAATTCTTCGAGGCCTGGGGAATCGACGACCCGGTTACCATGGCGTCTCGGCGGAAGCTCTCCACCTTGTTGTTCAGCTAAGGGACTGTTTCGCCAGATGGCAGGATTCCATCCCGACCTGAAGCACCTGCCGGCGGCCTTCCCGGTCTTCCCGTTGCCGGGCGCGCTGCTGCTTCCGCGGGGCAAATTGCCGCTGAACATCTTCGAGCCGCGCTATCTGGCCATGATCGACGACGCGCTGGGTGGGGGCAGGATGCTGGCGATGATCCAGCCGGATGCCTCCGCACCCGGTTCCGACCGCGGTCCCGGCTTGTTTCGGGTTGGCTGCCTCGGGCGGCTGACCTCGTTCAGCGAAACCGACGACGGCCGTTATATGATCACCCTGACCGGGGTGATCCGCTTCCGGGTGGCGGAGGAATTGGAGATGGCGCACGGCTATCGCCGGGTGCGCGGAGATTATTCGCCCTTCGCCGCGGACATTGATCTGTCGGTTCGCCCTTCCGGCGTGGATCGCGGAACGTTGTTCACGGCGCTGCAGGAGTATTTCTCCCGCCGCAATATCGATGCCAATTGGGAAGCCATCCGCGGCCTGCCGGAACCTGCCCTTGGCCTGACGCTGGCGATGGTCTGTCCATTCGAGCCGGCAGAGAAGCAAGCGTTGCTTGAAGCGCCAACCGACGCCGAGCGTGACCGCACACTGCTGGCCTTGCTGCACATGGCGGCAATGGAAAACGACGACGGAACTGGACGGCCGGCAAGTTGACCCGCATGCAACAGGTATCACCATGACCGAAACCGACCCTTCCGAATCAACGCTCCAGACGCGACATACCCCGATCGACCGGCGATTGCTTGAAATCCTGGTCTGTCCGGTCACCAAGGGCCCGCTGGAGTATGATGCTGTTCACAGTGAACTGATCAGCCGGCGCGCCGGCCTGGCCTTTCCGGTGCGCGACGGCATTCCGATCATGCTCCCGGAAGAAGCCAGAGCCCTAGAAACCTGATGCCCACAGCTGTTGAGATTCGGCTGAACCGGGCGGATCGGGTGCTGCATGTGAGCTTCGACGATGGAACCAACTGCGCCCTTCCGGCTGAGTATCTGCGCGTGGAGAGCCCCAGCGCGGAGGTACAGGGCCATTCCCCCAGCCAGAAGGTAACCGTTTTCGGCAAGCGGAAGGTGGCCATTACCGCCATCGAGCCGGTCGGCAATTATGCCGTGCGATTGAGCTTCGACGATCTGCACGATACCGGGATCTATACCTGGGACTACCTGCACGAACTCGGCGCTGAGGAACCCCGCCGCTGGCCAGCCTATCTGGCTGCGCTGGCAGCGAAGGGGCTCAGCCGGTAGTTGCCTGCCGATGATCACAGCCGGAATGGAGGTTCGAGAGGCTGATATTACGCAGCTGGACGTCGATGTCATCGTCAATGCGGCCAATACCTTGCTCCGCGGCGGTAGCGGCGTGGATGGTGCTATGCATCGTGCGGCCGGACCTGAATTGCTGGCCGAATGTCACCGGATCGGCGGCTGCCCGACGGGTCAGGCGCGCATTACCGCCGGATATCGCCTGAAGGCCCGGTTCGTCATCCACACGGTCGGGCCGATTTGGCAGGGCGGCACGCAGCGGGAAGCGGACCTGCTCGCGAGTTGCTATCATACCAGTCTCCGGCTTGCGTTCGAGCATGACGTCCAAACCCTGGCGTTTCCCGCCATCAGCTGCGGTGTCTACGGTTATCCGATCCGGCAAGCAGCCGGAATTGCCGTCCAGACGGTAGCCGCCTCCCTGGCCGCCTATCCGTCAATTACCGGGGTGGTCTTTGCCTGCCTCGGACCAGAAGCGACCAATGCCTACCGCGCTGCCCTGGCAGCCTTGCCGCCGGCATAATCGGACTGCAAATCAGAAAATTCACGC
>CAINEA010000060.1 GCA_903847525.1 uncultured Acetobacteraceae bacterium
AAAGAGCCTCGAACCCCGCTTCGCTGAGACCCTTTTGGAATTGCACCTTGTTTCGAGCCATCGTCCCTGCCTCGCTAAATCGAATGTTCACGATATGTGCCACGAAAGAGAAGCTGAGAAAAGTGCGTAAACAGGAAAATCTTTGAACACGTGATCGAGATGGCAGTACGCGCGCGCATGCCAGCGGAAACCGTCATATCCGAAGGCGTGAGGCGATATCCGCCGCCACACCGGATCCGGCCGCGTCCTGCTCATCGACTGGTAGTGGATGTCGATCGAGCGCGCTTCGCGAACGCCCCCCAGCAGAGCCTTGAGGACAGTTGCGTCAATATCCCGACGCGGCGTCAAGGCAATGTCGGTCTCCGGGATCTGGGTGATCCACGATTCCGATAGGTCGATCAGACCCTCGGCAACCGAGCGCAACCGAGCAAGATATCCGTGCGGATCGGGCCTCAAAAAGTGCGGCTCGAAATGTTCGCTGGCCACGTATCGCTTCGCGCTTTTGTCGTAGATCGCGTTTTGCGGAGCGCGTTCCTGATAGAGGGTGAGGTCCTTAGAAGCCTGCGGGACTGAGACGTCGAACATGTCGATGATGTCCGAACGGTTGACACCGCCCTCCCAGAACAGCCGGAACTCGATAAATTCCAGGCGGCGCTCCACCCCCCACTTCAATGCCGCACGGGCCTCTATCATCGAGCTTTCCTCCAAGACCGATACAGATAAAAAGTAGATGGACATACCTGCGCGATGCATGTAGTTTCTATCCCCATGATGCAGCCGCGTCAACGAAAACCGTCTTGGGCACAGGAGGGCCAGTAATGAGGAAGCCTGGATCGAGACGCGCCATAGCCAACTGGAAACTGGCAAGCACCAGTTCGCAACCACCTCGCAATCCTAGCTCGCGTAGAAGCAGCCGAAGCCTCCGCTTCGGCGTCGCTCATCCAGCTCCCCGGCAAAAACTGGCAAAAGGCGATGAGCGATGAGCATCTCAAATCGGCGAACGATCGTCGTCCACGGCCGATTGGCGATGCGCGAGGTACGGCTCGATGCCGCGCGAAATCGGTGTCACGGCCTACAGATTCTGTCTTTCGAGCAATTAGCCGTCCGCATGGCGGGCGGGTTCGCGTCGGCGATCGACGATGATAGCCTTCGCTCAGCGATTCAGGCAGTTTTGTCCACGATACCGCTCGGCGAATTGGAGAGCATCAAGCTGCTTCCGGGCATGGTTGATGCCGCTGCCGACACACTCCACAAGGTGTGGCGGGCCGGCATCGATCTCGCCGCGAGGGCTGAGGACCATCCCCGCCTCGACTCTATCGCGCGTCTCGAAGCTGCGGTTCTGGCACAACTGCCTCTGGCCACGATGCGACCAGCCGATATCGTCGCGGCAGCCTGCAAGCGGCTTGATCATGCGCCCGCGGTTCTTGGACCGGTCGAAATCATCGGCATCACGGAGCTTTCGCCCTGTTGGCGACCATTGCTGCAAGCGTTGACCGCTCATACACCCGTGCATTGGACCGCTGGACCACGCTCCGCTCCCGCCTGGCTCGAAAGGACCGACGTCGTTGTCTTACGATCAAAGCCAGAGACGCCGGAAATCAACGCCGTCAGCACCGCCACGGCCTATCATGAAGCCATCGAGGCGATCCGATGGGCCCGCGCTCTTCTGGCATCCGGTGAAGCCCAGCCCGCTGACATCGCGATCGCCGCGGCATCGCCCGGAGAATACGACGATCATTTTCTGTCGCTTCGCGCCGACGCCAACATCGATTTGCACTTCGTCCACGGGGTCAAAGTCACGACGACCCGCGATGGCCAAGCAGCCGCCGCGCTCGCCGACATCATCATACGGGGCCTGTCTCAGACCCGGATGCGCCGTCTGGCGGCCCTATGTAGTTCGGAAACGGGACCGTTCCGGACTCTGCCCGCGGGTTGGATGCGCGTCCTGCCGACCGACGCACCGCTGGCGTCGGCGCAGGCATGGACCCGCCTACTTGATCGGTTGACCCCGGCCGACTGGCCGGATGGTCAGGACCACGCCACGGCCCTACGCGGCATCGTCGCCATTCTCGCCAAGGGTCCAAGCGCGGCGGCGGAAATCGGAACAACGCTTCTGAATGGACGGGCCTTGGCGATCTGGCGCAAGGCTCTGTTGGCCGGTCCCTCCGGGTCACTCGACGCGACATTGGAGACCCTGAAGCAGGATGACGGCCTGGAGGCGTGTGTGTCCGTCGCCTGGATGCCAGCCAGTGCGCTGGCGGCATCGCCGCGCCGGTTCGTCCGTCTGATCGGTCTCAACTCTTCGCGCTGGCCGCGCGCCATCTCTGAGGATCGCCTGATCTCGGACCATATCATTCCCACCAGCGAGCTTGATCCGCTCCCGGTCGGTGCAGCCGATCGCCGGGATTTCGAAACCATTCTGGCGACCACCGCGGGCCAGGTCGTCTTGTCTCGCTCGCGCCGTGACAGCGAGGGCCGACTTCTCGGACGCAGCTCCCTGCTTGGTGGCCACGGCGTCGAGATCTACGTCCGCCGCAACGCCGTCCCAGGCCATGCTTTTAGCGAGACCGATCGACTTATGGCGCGGCCTGAGGAGTTCGCCCATCAGCCACAGGCGATCAGCGCCTCGACCTGCTGGCGCAATTGGAACCGCAAAGAAATAACGCCCCATGACGGCCTGGTTCGCGCGGACCACCCCCTGCTTTTGGCCATTCTGGACCGGACGCAGTCAGCCAGCTCGCTCAAACGCTTGCTACGCAATCCGCTCGGCTTTGTCTGGGTCTATGCCATGCACATGCGCACGCCCGAGAGCGGGACGGATCCGCTTGTTCTCGACGCGCTCGGCATGGGCGACCTGGTTCACATGACGCTTGACCGCGCCCTCCAAAAACTGGAAGCGAGGGGCGGCCTCGGCCACGCCAGCGAAACCCAGATCGCGACAGCGGTGAGCAGCGCCGCCGACGAGGTCGCCGTTGTCTGGGAAAGCGAGCGAGCTGTCCCGCCCAATGTGATCTGGCGCCGAACGCTAGATGAAGCGCGCCTTCTGACGAGCCGTGCGCTTACGTACGGCGATGAGCCTCTGCCGGGTGCGCGCGCCTACGGGGAAGTCCCGTTTGGCGGTGCGACCGCCAAATCGACGGCCGAGGCCCCTTGGAATCCAACCATGGTCGTCGAAATTCCGGACGCCGGGTTCCGGATCGCCGGATACATCGACCGTCTCGACATCTCCGGTGATGGTCAGCGCGCCTTGGTCTGCGACTACAAAACCGGTCGCCCCCCCAAGGACAGCATCAGACTCGACGGAGGGCGGGAATTGCAGCGGTGCCTGTACGCCTTCGCTGTGAAGGCGTTGCTGGGTGCGGATATCTCGATCAGCGCCTCCCTTCTTTACCCGCGCGACCAGATCAATCTCCAGCTTGAAGACCCCGAAGCCACGCTGATCGAGATCACCGGTTATCTGAAAGCAGCACGCGCAAATCTGACAGCAGGCAACGCTTTGATCGGACCTGACACTGGCGGCGCCTTTGACGATCTGGCCTTCGCCCTCCCGGCGAACGCTGGCGCAACCTATTGCAAGCGCAAGCTTTCGGCCGCGACCGAACGTTTTGGCGACGCCGTGCATGTCTGGGAGGCCAAGTGATGACCGACGCTACCAAAGCGCTCAGAGATGACGCAGCCCGACGCGACGCGATCAACGTGCATGATCGCTCAATCCTGGTCGAAGCAGGCGCCGGCTCCGGCAAGACCGCCGTCATGGCGGGTCGCATCGCAGTGATGTTGGCCGAGGGCATCGCGCCGAAATCCATCGCGGCGGTGACGTTCACCGAATTGGCGGCCAGCGAGTTGCTGATCCGCGTACGCGACTTCGTCGGCGACCTCGCAGCTGGACATATCGCGCCGGAGCTGCGCGTCGCGTTGCCTGCCGGCCTGTCAGAAGTTCAGCAAGCGCATCTCTTGGCGGCGAGTGCGTCGATCGACGAGATCACCTGTTCGACCATCCACGGCTTCTGCCAGCGCCTGATCAAGCCCTATCCGGTCGAGGCCGATATTGATCCGGGTGCGAGCGTGATGGATCGCAACCAGGCTGACCTCGCCTTTGTCGAGATTGTGGACACCTGGCTGCGCGAGCAACTGTCGGGAGGTGAAGGCGGGATCATCGCTGAAATGGTTCTTCAGGATCCCGGCGAAACTGTCGGACTGATCCATAAAATTGTCGCGAACCTGCGCCGCCGGCGCACAGTATCGGCCCAGCCAATATCGCCGCTGGCGCTCCACCTTCAGGCTTTCCGCGACGCTGCCGACGCGTTCGCCGCGTTCATCCGCACGGCGCCGGCGGTCGAGCCAGAGACGGTCGCAATCGTCCAACGCTTCTCGGAAATGTCGCGGGAGATTGACGCTGGCCCGACCGCGGAGACCCCTGCGGGTTTGGTCCGCTTATTGGTGTCACGGCCACACCGTGACCTTTGCACCAAGAGCGGTACGTTTTCCGCATATAAGAAAAAAGGCAAATGGGCCGAAGCGGCCAAGCGAGAAGGCTTGGCCAAGGCGGACGGCGAGCGCCTCAACACAGCGGCCGAAGGCCACTACGCCACGTGCTGCGAAGCTTGGAGGCAAATGGTCCAAAATATCGCCAGCCGTGTGTTGTCTGACGTGATCGTCCAAGTGCAGCCAGTTCTACAGCGCTTCCGTGACCACAAGCGCTCAGCCGCCTTGCTCGATTTCGACGACCTGATCTTTGCCGCCCGCGGCCTTTTGCGTGACCATGACGACGTTCGTCGCTCCCTCGCGGGCCGCTTCGCCCATGTCCTTGTGGATGAGTTCCAGGATACTGATCCGCTTCAGACGGAAATCTTCTGGCGCCTGTGCGGCGAGCCACCGGCTGAAGGTGCGACGGGCGACTGGACCGCTTTCCGCATCCGCCCTGGCGCGCTGTTCCTGGTCGGCGACCCCAAGCAGGCGATCTATCGGTTCCGCGGAGCCGACGTCAGCGCCTATGTGCGAGCGCGTGATGCGTTTCTCGCGCAGGATCCAGACAGCGTCCTGTCGATCTCAACCAACTTCCGCTCCTGTGCGCCCATTCTCACTTATGTGAACGAGCGTTTTGAAGCCTTGCTCTCGAGCGACGGGCAACCTGGCTTCACGGCGCTCGATCCGTTCCATGCTGATCGTGGCGAGGCGCTGTGCGTCGCCGCCCTCGACGTCACCGTCGCCGACGAGAACGGCAAGGCCACAGCCGAACAGCAGCGCGACGCTGAAGCCGACGCCGTCGCCGAAATGTGCGTCCGGCTGATCGGCAGCGAAATGATCATTGATCGCCGCAGCGGTGTCAGCCGCATCTGCCGGCCGGGCGACATTGCTTTTCTCGCGCCCACAGGTAGCGATCTGTGGCGCTATGAAGAGGCGCTCGAACGTCGCGGCATCCCGGTCGCGACACAGGCGGGCAAGGGCCTCTTTCGCCGTCAGGAGATCCAAGACCTCATCGCTCTGACCCGTGTGCTGGCCGACCGCCGCGACACTCTTGCCTTGGGGGCGCTGCTGCGCGGTCCGCTCGTCGGACTGACAGAGGAGGAGTTGCTCGACATCATCTGGGCGCTGCCGCGTTCGGAAGATTATCCAGACATGCTGCCCCGACTCGATCTTGGTGTGGATGCCAGCGGCATTGCAAACCCGCTGGCGCGGGCGACCATCGAGAAGCTGCAAACGCTTTATCGTCGGACGAACAGCACCACGCCCCACGATCTACTGTCTCAAGCGGTCGACGTGATGCGGGTGCGCCCGATCCTGCTGGAACGTCATCGTGGGCAGGCTGAGCGCGCGCTGGCCAATGTCGATCTCTATCTGAGCCTGACGACGGCCTATGCGGTGCGTGGCCTACGCGCTTTCGCAGAGACAATCACAGCCGCGTGGACCGATGAGTCGCGCGCGGTCGAAGGTCGACCCGACGCCCAGGAAGAAGCCGTTGCACTCTACACCATGCACGCCGCCAAGGGCTTGGAATGGCCGATCGTCGTGCCGGTGAACACGATGACGGGGATCATGGCGCCGGAAAGCGCGGTCACCGACCGTGACAACGACATCTTCTATTGCCCCGTATTCGGCGTTCATCCAGTTGGATATGACGAAGCCCGCGATGCCGAGAAAGCCGAGCTCGACCCCGAGCGGATCCGGCTCTGGTATGTCGCCGCCACCAGGGCGCGCGAACTGCTGGTCCTGCCACGGCTCGACGTCGCGCCGTCGAAGTCAGCCTGGATCTCGCTTTTGGATCTGTCGCTCGCTGATCTGCCAGCGCTAGATCTTTCGCACCTCCCGGCCGACATGGGCGCAGCGGCGGCGGTTCAACCTAACCTGCAGACCCGCGAGAAATTTGCCGAAGAGGCTGCCGCGATCGCCGACCGTCACCGCCGCCTGCTCTGGTTGGCCCCCAGCCGTGACGAAAACAGCACGGGACTTCTGCTCCAGCCCGAAGCGGTGGAGGTGTGGGCGTCGAGCGATTCTGATCAGCCGAGCAGCGCCGAAGTCCCGGCCGCGATCCAGGGTGGGCGTGAACGCGGCCTCATCCTACACAAGCTCCTCGAGGAAGTGCTGACCGGCGAAACCGCCGACACCGCGACGGCTTTAACTGAGCGAGCGCGCGCCCTCGTCGTTGCGATCGGAAAACCCGTCGTCGATGACCCCGCCAAGGGCCTCTCGCCAGTCGAACTCGCGGAGTGCGTCAGACGCACTCTGGCCCTGCCGGACATCGTTCGGCTTCGTCCAACCCTCGCGCCGGAGTTTCCGGTCTATGCCTCTCTGTTCGCCGACAATCTAGAACAGGCGACGGCCGGCATCACCGACGCGACGAGCTTTGGTGAGGATGGCAAGCCAAAGGTCGTCATCGACTGGAAAAGCGATGTCCAGCCCAGCACCGAAACGATCGAGCACTACCGCGCACAGGTCAGGACCTATCTGGATATGACCGGCACCGAACGCGGGCTGATCGTGCTGGTGACCTCGGGTTTGGTGCTGCCGGTTTCGCCCTCTCCAGTCTCTGCGGCCAGCGCCGCCTAGAAACGCGAACGGAGAACGGCGCGTGTCATCATTAGCCTGGATTGATTTCGATGAAGCCGAGCGCCAGCGTGCGCAGCGGATCATGGCGCTGTTCCAGGAAAGGGAGAGCCGTGACGAACTCGGCTTGGGCGGCATCCGTGATTCCATTGCCGATCACCTCTTTCCGGGCACCAGCACAATCCAGACGCGGCTGCGCTATATGCTCTTCATTCCATGGCTGTTCCAGATTTTGGAGAGTTCGAGCGGCGGCGCTGACCAGCTTGCGGCCGAAGCCCGCGCCCTCGAGAATCGCCTTGCCAACGCTCTCAGGGCCGGCGGCGAGTCGAACGGGATCATCGGGCGTGACGCCGGCGCCGATCTGCAACGTCTTCCCAGTTCTGTCTATTGGGCCGGACTGGGCTCCTGGGGAATTCGCTTGTTCCCAGGCTCGACCGACAATTTGTTTTCGTCGATGCGCCACCTCCAACGTGGTCGCCCTCGGGTCCGTGAGAGCGATGACGCCGCCTCGGAGGCGCAGGCCTTGCAGATCTGGACGCCGTCGCTGCCGCCCCGACCCAAGAATCTGCTTGAGGCGGCAACCTTCCGCCTCAGCGCTGACGAGGCGCAGTTCATTATCGACCGACTCGTCTTGCACCAACCTCATAGCCTATTGGCGACGTTGGCCCGCAGAGCCGGCACCCCCGCCGACTGCCGCTTTATTTGGGAGCACCCAAACCTCGCCCATTTTCCTGAGGAGATGCGCACGCTCGTCAGCCACGGAGAAGTGTTTTCGAGCGTGATGCACGGCGCATCACTCCTCTACAACCTGTTGCTCAGCGAACTGCGTGAGCAGCCCGCCTGGACAGAGGACTACAAGGCTCGCTTGCAGGAGTGGCGCGACGAACTGGACATGCCGGTGATCCGCGCCTGGTCGCTCGACGCCTTTTGGCAGTCCGTCGATCATCCCGCCCACAGCATTCGGCCGGCCGCCAAGCGCTTTGTCGCCGAATGGCTGATGTTGGTCCGCGACGGATCGATCACCGACGGCATCCAGACCCAAGCGGCGCAACTGGTGCAGGACCGCGAGCGGCGGCTGAAAACCAGTCAATCTCGCTTTGCGAACAGGGCGGTCCGAGATCGCTGGACAGGGGCATCGGGGACCGAACGGCTGTCCTTCCGCTGGGCGCAGGCGAAGGCACACCTGCGGGACCTCGCAAATGCTCAATAGGACCACGCTCGATCCCGAGACGCGCGTGCTGTACGGCGACAGTCTTCAGCCGCCGCCGGGCTACGTCTTCGACGCGGCAGTCGCCACAACCTTCTCCCTCGACTTCGAGACCGCTCTTGCCGCCCCGGTTAGCCTGGCGTTGTTCGCCGCTGAAAACCGCGACGACATCCTCTCTCATCCCTTGGCCCTGCTCGAGGGCGCTGAACGGATCGCCGGACGGCTCGTCGTCTTCACCGATGCAGGCCATATTCACGCGCAGACTCGACCGCACTCACGGCTCTGCTCACTCCTAGAGCGGATCATCGTCGAAGTCGCAGCCCCTCGCGATGGCGCCTTCCATCCCAAGATGTGGGCGTTGCGCTATAGGCCGACCCTGGCTCAAGACCCGGTCCTGCTTCGCCTGCTGGTTTTGTCGCGCAATCTTACCCGTGACCGCTCCTGGGATATCTCGCTCCGCCTTGATGGCGAACTCACTCGGCGACCCGATACAAATAACCGCCCCCTGTTTGATCTGCTGACGCGTTTGCCGGACCTCGCGGTGTCGGGGATCACCGACGAGGCGCGCATCCTGACCAATGAGATCGCCGAGGACGTAAGGCGGGCACAATGGACAATGCCCGAGCGGTTCGACGAGGTGTCCTTCGCGGTCAACGGATTCGGCGGCAAGGTTTGGCAGCCGACCGAGTGCGCGCGGCTGGGCGTGATTTCGCCATTCTGCGATACCGACGCCCTGAACTTCTTGGCTGCTCTGCCGACGGCGGAAAAACCTATCATCATCAGTCGACCTGACCAGCTGGCCTGCGTCGAGAGCAAGACGCTCGGCGCGTTCGAACGGGTCTCCGTTCTCGACGAAATGGCAGCGAGCGAAGACGGCGAAGAAGTTGCCGCGAGCGCTCTCCAAGGCCTTCACGCAAAAGCCTTCATCTCAGAGATCGGTTGGGACACCCTCGTCACCATCGGTTCCGGCAATGCGACACGGCCGGCGCTGCTCTCTGGCAACAATGTCGAGCTGTTCGCCTCACTCCGTGGCAAGCGCTCCAAGGTTGGCAGCGTTGAGCAAATCATGGGGGAGAAAGGTTTCGGCCGCCTGACGCGAACTTTCGTCGCCACCGAGTTGGACCCGATCGATCCCGAACTGACCACGGCCGAGGCGCGCCTCGACGAGGCACGGCGGGCGCTATGCCGTGGCGCGCTGCGACTGCGCTGTGAACGGACCGAAAGCGACGATCCCGAAGAGAAACCGTGGCGCGTATGGCTGACACCATCCGGACCTCTGCCACTCAAGGGTATCGGTGCTTTGAGCGCCTGGCCGATTACGCGCGGCGACGGGCATGCTCGCGACGTCTTGGCCGCACTGCGTATGGGGGAAACAGTCGATCTGGGCGCCATGCCGATGGTCGATCTCACCCGCTTTCTTGCCTTCCGCCTGACAGATGAAAGCGAGAAGGCTTCCGCCCTGTTCAGCACTAGCCTGATCATGGAAGGCCTCCCGGCTGAGCGGCATGCCGCCATACTTCGCTGGATCATCGACAGTCGGGACGCGTTCTTCCGCTATCTGAGGCTGCTATTGTCCGAACTCGGCGACCCGTTCGGCGCGGCGCTCGCGGCGCATGAGGGGCCAGGACAGACCGCATGGGCCGTGTCGGCCGATGACGCTCCGCTGCTCGAAGATATGGTCCGCGCGCTCTGTCATGGAGGCGAACGGCTCCATGCGATCGAACGTCTCATTACGCGGCTGGAGTCGGGCAGCGACGCAGGCCCAGATCCCATCCCGGATGACTTCCGCACCCTGTGGGATGCGTTCCGCATCGCGCTCCAAGACCAGGGAGCTGACCATGTCGGATAAACGCTTCGAAGCAGCCGCCGCTCTGGCGCCGCTCAAGGCGTTTCAGCGCCGCACCGTCGACTACGTGTTTGATCGGCTCTACGGGGACCAGGATCCCGTGCGTCAGTTCCTGGTCGCCGACGAGGTCGGTCTTGGCAAGACGATGGTTGCCCGCGGTGTGATCGCGCGGACAATTGAGAAACTCTGGGACAAAACAGAACGGATCGACATCCTGTACATTTGCTCCAACCAGGCGATCGCAGCGCAGAATATCAATCGCCTCAATGTGCTCAATCGACGTGAATTGGCGTTGCCAACACGCATGACTCTGATCCCGTTACAGGTCCGGGGCGATCAGGGGCTCGACGCAAACAAAGTCAACTTTATCAGTCTGACGCCCGGAACCACTTTCGATCTACGGTCGACCACAGGCGTCACCCGAGAACGCGCCCTGCTTCTGCGGATGCTCGAGGGATGCGTTTCGCGACCAAGGGGCTTGCACAACCTGCTTCAAGTCACCGCTGGGGTGGACGGTTGGAACCAAGCCGTCGATGATCTGACACTGGAAGGTGTCGATCATCGAATCATCGATCGCTTCCGCCGTGACGTCGAGGGCGATGCCAGCCTGTTCGAAGAGCTTGAGTCTGTATGCGATCTCTTCCCTCGCCGCAGGGAGAGTTACCCGATCGAACTGGCGCAACGCCGCAATAAGCTGATTGGCAAACTTCGGGGAAAACTGTCTCACGCCTGCGTCGACGCTCTAAAACCCGACCTGATCATTATGGACGAATTCCAAAGGTTTCGGGATCTGCTGCATGGTGAAACCGACGCAGCAATACTGGCGCGCGAGCTTTTCGACTATTCCGACCAAAACGGCCACTCCGCAAGAACCCTGCTACTGTCCGCAACTCCCTACCGTATGCTGACGTTGTCCGGGGACGAGCCCGATGATGGTGAACACTACCGGGACTTTCTCGAAACGCTGTCATTTCTTTATGGAAGGAAGAACGGCCCGCAGATCGCCGCGACGCTGGAATGCGAGATGCGGCAGTTCCGCGGTTTTCTCCACGACCTTCCGGAAGCCCGCCCCGCCGCAATTGAAGCGCGGCGCGGCATCGAAGGACACCTGCGCAAGGTAATGGCTCGCACTGAACGAGTGGCCAACACCGTCGATCGTGACTCCATGGTCGGTGAGCCGCCGATGTCCATCACCGTGCAGCCTTCGGACCTGCAGCAGGCGGCCTCTGTTTCCGGCGTCGCGCGCGCGTTGGATGCGCCAGAAATCACCGAATACTGGAAGTCCGCGCCGTATCTGCTGAACTTCATGCGGGACTACGCGCTAAAGCGCCTTTTGAAAGAGAAGCTTGACCGGCCGCCCCCCAGGGCTGTTCAACGCTGAGGACTTGGTCGGTTTAGCAGCGAGAGGTCGGGGGAAAAGTTGGTTCCCTCGGCGCGTTTTGTCTGAATCTATGTCGGGCAACCATCATGAAGGGTTGCCCCGATGTCG
>CAINEA010000061.1 GCA_903847525.1 uncultured Acetobacteraceae bacterium
CATTTCCCTCGGCGTTTCTCCGCGGTGGTTGCCTCTGTGCCGGAATTACGGACGGCATTGGCCGAGGATTCGGCGCCGCTGGCGTTCGATGCGGCGAAGCCGGGGAAGCCGGGGAAGCGGCGCATTGCCTTCCTGTTCTCCGGCCAGGGATCGCAATATCCGGGCATGGCAGTGGAACTGTACCGACACGAACCGGTGTTCCGTGCCGTGATCGATCGTTGCGCGGCGGAACTGCAGGGCCGGATCGATCCGCAGCTGCTCGATGTGCTGTTCGACCGGAATGGCCATGGATCGCTGATCCATGAAACCGCCTATACTCAGCCGGCGTTATTCGCCGTGCAGGTGGCACTGACGGCGCTGTGGCGGTCCTGGGGTGTCGTGCCGGAATTCGTGCTGGGCCACAGCGTTGGCGAGTTCGCCGCCGCGGTTTGCGCCGGGGTCTACACGCTGGAGCAGGCGCTCGGGCTGATCACGGAGCGGGCACGGCTGATGCAGGCATTGCCGGCGACCGGCAGCATGGCGGCGATCTTTGACGATGCGAGCGTGGTCGCCGACGCGATCGCGGTGCAGGGGCCGGGTCGGCTGGCGATCGCCGCGCACAACGGCCCGCACAGCACGGTGATCTCCGGCGAGCGTGACGCAGTGGCAGCAGTGGCCGCCCAATTCGAGCAACGCGGGATCCGGTCACAGGTGTTGACCGTGTCGCACGCGTTCCACTCACCGCTGATGCGGCCGGCGATGGCCGGGTTGTCCGCCAGCGCGGCGGGAGCAGCGGCCCAGGCGCCTCGGTTGCACTGGGTGTCGACCCTGACCGCCGAGATGGTCAGCGTGGCGCCGGACGCCGGTTACTGGTGCGACCATGCGCTGCAGCCGGTGAATTTCCTCGGCGGCATGCGGGCACTGGGCGCGGCGGGGGCCACGGATTTTATCGAGATCGGGCCGGGTGGAACCCTGCTCGCGATGGGCCGGCAATGCATCGAAGGCGACGGGCTAGGTTGGCATGCCTCGCTCGGGCGGCGCGGCGAGCAACGGGAGATCCTGGCCAGCCTGGGCCAACTGTATACCGGCGGCCATGTGATCGACTGGGATGGTTACCACCGGCCGCATGCGTTCCATCGCATCGCGTTGCCGACCTATCCGTTCGAGCATCGGCGCTTCTGGCTGGAGGATAACCGCAAGCCGTACGAGACACAGGACGCGGCTATCGGCCTGGCGGGGGTTCGGCTTCGTTCGGCATTGCCGGAGGCGCAGTTCGAAGCCCGTTACGGCCTGGACCGCCAGCCCTGGCTCGGCGATCACCGCATCTACGCCATGCCAGTACTGCCGACGACCTTGGGGCTCGCCGCGCTAGCGGACGCGGCACGGCAGCATTTCGGCACCGATCGGGTCGCCGTCGAGAATTTTCAGTACCGCGAAGCGCTGGTTTTGCCCGAGAGCGGCGAGGCTGACTCGGAGCGGGTGGTGCAGATCCTGCTGTCGCCAGTGCAGGGCGGCCGCGCCGAGTTCCGCCTGGCCAGCCTGCACCCGGACGGCACCTGGCATACGCATATGGTCGGCGCGGCTTCGCCGGATGCTGGTCCCATCCCGGAGCGCGTGAATCTCGATACGATCCGGTCACGCTGCACGACGGCGATACCGATTGAGCGTTACTATCCGGCGATCCACGGCCTGGGCCTGGAATACGGGCCGTCGTTTCAGGGCATCCGATCCCTGCGGCGCGGCGATGGCGAGACTCTGAGCCATGTCGTGCTACCGGCTTTGGTGCTTTCCGATGCGGCACTGCATCCGCCTTTGCTGGATGCGTGTCTGCATGTGTACCCCGCGCTGGTACCGGGCTATGGCGATTTCGGGCCGGATGCCGTGCTGACCCGGCCGGTGTTCCTGCCGATATCGGTGGAGCGTTTTTCCGCAATTGCCGAGGATCGGCGGGCGGTGTGGGTGCATGCCGTACGCCGGCAGGCGCCGGCAACGAAAGACGGCATTCTGGTCGTGGACATCTCGATCTACGCCGAGGATGGCGCGTGGGTGGCCGGCATCAAGGGCCTGTCGCTTAAGCCGTTGCCGGCGGAAAGACTGAAGCCGGAACTTGCCGCCGACAGGTTGGATTACCTGTATCAGGTGCAGTGGCAGGCGCGGCCCGCGCTGCCGGCCCTCACCGGAGATGCGGCGGAAGGCGGCTGGCTGCTGCTGGCCGATCGGGGGGGTGCCGCTGCGGAGATCGGGGCGGAGCTGCGCCGGAATGGGGCTGCCTGCGAGCTGCTGTATCTGGATGATCGGGTCATAGCGGATGATGGGCGGATTTGGGGCGGCAGCGAGACGCTGGCCGACGATTTCCGCCGTGTGCTGGCCACACACGAAGCCGCCGGCGCGCCGGTGCGCCGCATCCTGCACATGTGGGCCCTGGACGCGGTGGACGATGCCGATCCACAAGGCGGGCAACGCCGCATCGCCGGCAGTGCGCTGGCCCTGTTCCAGGCGCTCGGCGCGGCGCGCGCCGAAGGCAGTGCCGATGCCCGCATCTGGCTGGTCACGGCCAATGCCGTCGCGGTGCCCGGCGATGCCGCGGTGCAGCCAGGAGGCGCGACGCTGTGGGGCTTCGGGCGGAGCGTGGCGCTGGAACATCCGCAGATCTGGGGCGGATTGATCGATTTCGACAGGTTATCCGGCACGGCCGCTATGGCGACCGAAATCCTGCACGGCGCTGGCGAGGATCAAATTGCCCTGCGGGCGGGAAACCGATTTGCCGCGCGCTTCGTGCGCCTCGCCCGACCTCAACCGGCGATGGAGCCGATGGATCCGGAAGGAACCTATCTGATAACCGGCGGCCTGGGCGCCCTGGGCGTAGAGGTGGCCAAGTTCCTGGTCACGCGGCGCGGCGCCAGGCATTTGGCGCTGGTCAGCCGTCGCGGTGATGCCGACCCGGCGGCCGCCGCGATCCGCGAGCTACTGCAGGGACTGGGAGCGACGATCCGCATCCAGGCAGCCGACATCACCTGTGCCGAGGACGTTGCACGGCTGATCAGCAATCTCGGCGCCGGACCGTTTGCCTTGAAAGGCGTGTTTCACGCCGCCGGGCTGCTGGACGACGGCATCGTCGCGCAGATGGACTGGGCGAAGTTCTGGCGCGTGATGGCGCCGAAAATCGCCGGCGGCTGGCTGCTGCACGAACACACGAAGGACCTGGCGCTGGATCATTTCGTGCTGTTCTCCTCGGTGCTCAGTCTGATCGGGTCGGCCGGGCAGACCAACTATACCGCGGCCAATGCCTATCTGGACGCGCTGGCGGCGCATCGGCGCGCGCTTGGCCTTCCGGCCCTGGCGTTGAACTGGGGGCCTTGGGCGGAGTCCGGTTTGGCGACGGCGTCGGGCGAGCGTGGCGAGGCGATCTGGCGGTCGCGCGGCACGCATTACATTCCGCTTGAAACCGGTTGGCAGGCGATGGAGGCGCTGATCGGCAGCGAAGCAGGCCACGCCGCGATCACCCTGACGGATTGGCCGGTGTTCCTGCAGCAGTTTTCCTCTCCGCCGCCGCTCTTTTCCGCGCTTGTTCCGGCCGTGCCCGGGCGGGCCGTGACAGGGGGTGGCCACGCCGAGGCGATACGCCGTGAGCTGGCAACAGCCGATCCGGACGGGCGACTTGCGCTGCTGGTCGGTTTCATCCGCCAGCAGGCGCGCACAACGCTGGCATCGACCGAGGAGATCGACGCCACCCGTTCGCTGCGCGAATACGGGCTGGACTCGCTGATGGCGGTGACACTGGTCAACCGGCTGGAGACCGCTCTGGAGGTGAAGATCGCCACCACCAAGCTGATCGCCGGGCCGAGCGTGCAGACGCTGGCGGCTGATATTCTGCCGGATCTGACATTCGGGGAGGCCAGCACTGCGCCGCGTGCCGAAAGCCGGCCAGAGGCAGCGGCGGCCGGGCGTTGGATCGTCACGGTCGGGCCACGCGCCGCGCCGCGCATGCGGCTGTTCTGTTTTCCGTTCGCCGGGGGCGGTTCGGGGGTTTTCCGGGCCTGGGCGCAAGGCATCGATCCCAGCATCGAGGTGGTGGCGATCGAACCGCCGGGACGGCTCAGCCGCATCCTAGAACCGCCGGTGACGGAAATGGCCGAGTTCGTCGGCCAGCTTCTGCCCGAGATGGCGCCCCTGCTCGACCTACCCTTTGCCTTCTTTGGGCATTGCCTGGGCGGGCTGACGATGTACGAAACGGCTCGGCGGCTGATCGGGTCGAGCAATCACCGGCCGATGCATCTGTTCGCCTCCGGCGCCCGCCCACCGGACGCGCTGGCCGATATGGGACCGTTCGAGGAGCGCCTGACCAACGATC
>CAINEA010000062.1 GCA_903847525.1 uncultured Acetobacteraceae bacterium
AAAGAGCCTCGAACCCCGCTTCGCTGAGACCCTTTTGGAATTGCACCTTGTTTCGAGCCATCGTCCCTGCCTCGCTAAATCGAATGTTCACGATATGTGCCACGAAAGAGAAGCTGAGAAAAGTGCGTAAACAGGAAAATCATTGAGCATCATGGGAGAACCTCGAAATTTGGGCTCAAATCTCGAGGTTCTCTTTGGCGTACATTGTCGGCTTCAGCGTCCGGCCCCCGTCAGCCAGCGCATAAAGCGACCCACAACGCCCTCCGGCACTTTAGCGGATCGCTTCGCTTCAAGCGATGTCGCAACTGGTGCAACTGGCTCAGTCACGCCATAGAAGCGCGCCTTGGCCGCACGATCCCGGTGGCGTTCGGCTTCGACCTGTTCGTCCGTCCATGGCCCGGCCTCAATCACCCGCCCCCGCTTGATCACATAGTGGGAGCGACAGGCGAGCGTCCAATTGCCAATCGACGGGTTAAGCGACACCGTTTCTCCATCAAATGTCATATTCCAGTCGGTCGGCGTGAAGGGCGTCACGACCTCCTCGCCGCACCCGCAACAACAGCGATGCGCAGCCGTTCCATATTCCATCGAAACATAGAGCACACCTGACTCAAGCCTGTCGGGGATATGTTTCACAAACAGATGTTCTAGGTGGGGATATCGCATCATGGGAGGTCACCATTGAGCAGCATGTTGCCATCCGTCGTATAGGTGCAGTGATGCTCCTGCTCCAGGTCACGGTAGAATCCGAGCAGCTTCTTCCACTTGATCACGGCCAGCACTGCATTGAGCGCATTCAAGTCGGCGACCTGAATGTTTGACGCATAAATATCCTTCTCGCCGCCGCCAGCGAACGAGATACGACCTTGATGAACGTGATCGCGCTTTGCCGGCGTGCTGGTGGTGACCCGCAGAATGCCGCCCAAGGAACCTTCATCCAATTCCAGCCCCATGCCCACGTCGACAAAAGCCACACCCAGGGCCTCCAACTTCTCGACAACCAGGCGCTTCTCCTCGCCCGCATCCATGCTGAGAAACGCAAACGTGATCCCATTTAGCAAATGCAAGTTGTCGGCACCCAGCGCCTCCGCATGAGCGATGATCCCCCGGCGCATCCGTGAATAAATACCCTTCAGATAGTCGACCTTTTTGGGGGCTTCGCGAAGTTCCTCGATATCCGGCGCACCGGGGGCTCTGAATGCGTTGTGTTGCAGGAATTCGTCACCGTCGATGAGACGAATCTCACGAGCCGGGGTCTTCGCGACAAAATCCAGAATGTAGGATCCAGTGCCCCCGAGGCCGATAATCGCTATAATCTCGCCCTCCAGCTTCTCGGTCAGAGCGCCGATGCCCACGCGGTCCGAGGCTGTTTCGGTGTAGTTGAAGACACTGTCGTCCTCGGCCTCTGGCGTCCTGAATGTCCGCGGTGATGTCTCCGGCTTCAAAACCTCAGCAGGCCCCGACAGGATCGCCGCGTATGTGGCCATCTTGTGGAAGTAGTCAGTGTAGCCGCCTTCCGGCTTGCTCGAAAACGAATGCTTCGCCGTCAGACCGTGCCCGAGATTGAAATCGCCAGACTGGTGCGAAATCTGCTGGATCGGCGTCCCATCGGATCGGCACGGAAAATCACCGTCAAAATGGACCACATGGGTATCGGGCGTGCGGGTTTCATCTCCAGCCATCGTCAGGCTGGAGATGAGCGTTCCGGTTCGCACTTCCCGTTGAGCATTGACGTAGGGCACCTCGCGCATCACCAGGAACCCGCCCCGGATCTGGACGAAGTAGCCCTCGTCGCGAAGACGCTTGAGGTCGGCGTTACGACTGAACGGTGCGGGTGACATTGAACACGGTTCCCTTCTTTTTCACTTCGACACTGCCACCGGCGCCAAGCTCACCAGCGTGGGGCATCGAGGCTGCATGGCGGTAGGTCATCGAAAAGACGACGTTGGTTTCGTGCGGACCGGGAAACGCCAGTTGCACCACTTGTTCGAACGTAACCTGCTGAGCCTCGACTACCCGCGGCCGCGAGTTGACGATGATCTCGAACGTCTTGGGCGGCTTGGGCGCGGTGATGAACCGTTCGATGCCAGGAGCGGTGAGGTCAATGACATCGGCGGGCTCGATCAGCAGATCTTCGCCCCCACGCACCTCCAGGAAGACCGCTTCATCGTCGCCGATATTCGCCAGCGCATAGAGAGTGGCACCACCGATCGCCGGCTTGCCCCACGCGAGCTGATGATCGTTCAGCGTCAGTTTGAAGTCGCGGTCGGTCTGGAAGGCGACGAACCGTTCGGCACCCCGCTCGCGCAGATCAAACGGCTCATCAAGCCGGACATCCTCGAAATCGCCGGACGGCAGGATGGCAAAAAGACTGTAGCCATCATGCGGATCGCGCCCGGCGGCAGTCAAAATCTGACGGCCCAGCGGCATGGGGTCGGCAACATCGAGGTCGCGGAAGTTGAGGTCGTCCTGTGCGAAGCGGATGCGATAGCCCCGCGCCGGGCGCAGCGCCCGGCCTTCGCGCAGGGCCTCGCCCAGATCGTCAAAATCGAGAGGTTCTTCGGTATTCATTGTCGTTATTCCTTAGAGTTTTGACCGGCGGCGCCGGCCTCTAAGGGATCAATCGGTGCGACAATGGCCGACCGGTAAGGTCAGCCGAAATTTTTTCTGAGAGTACCCGTCGGCGTTGGGCCGCATATGAAAAATGCCGGGCAACCCGGGCATGTCCGGGCCGAGGGGTCGGCCGGGAAATTACCAGCACGAATTCGCCCCAGAAATCCCGCGAGCTTCTCCTGCCGATTCTGAAGCTTCTTGGCCGTCAGATCGAGGGGGCGAATGGTCTGGTCGGATAGATGGACGAGTTCGACGCTGGCGCCGGGAAAAGCCCTTTGTGCCGCCAGGAGGAAGGCAGCAACGCCCACGTCATCCATTTCCGCGGTGCGAAAATGTCCGGTATCATGTAGCAACCGCCACTAATCGGGTATTCGTTGGCTGCGTCGGGCTGATTACCATCCTGATCTATGATGTTTCAGGAGGAATTGGCGATGGCCGAGCTTCATGTCATTGGCGCACTGCGCGAGAAGCGATCGGAATTGGGTGGAGTGATACAGCAGCTCGAGCAGCGTCTCGAGCAGCATCGGGCTGCTTTGGTGCATCTCGATGCGACGATGCGACTGTTCGACCCCGATATC
>CAINEA010000063.1 GCA_903847525.1 uncultured Acetobacteraceae bacterium
GACGAAAAACATGCGCTGAAGGGCGTGACGGTCCATCGCGTCGCGTTCAACGAGATCACTCGCAGCGCCGTGAAGGCGGCCATGGCGCATCCGCGCGAACTCGACCAGCCGCTGATCGAGGCCTATCTGGCCCGCCGAGCGCTGGATTACCTCGTCGGCTTTACCCTTTCCCCGGTGCTGTGGCGCAAGCTGCCCGGCTCACGCTCCGCCGGCCGCGTCCAGTCCGTGGCGCTGCGGCTGATCTGCGAGCGCGAAGCGGAGATCGAGGCATTTCGCAACCGCGAGTACTGGACCATCGAGGCGCTGTTCACCACGCCCGGCGGCGCGCCGTTCACGGCCCGACTGACCCATCTGAACGGCAGGAAGCTCGACCAGTTCGACCTGAACAACGAGGCGCTGGCGCTGGCCGCCAAGAAAGCGGTCGAGGCCGGCGAATTCAGTGTCGGCACGGTCGAAAGGAAGCGCGTCAAGCGCAATCCGCCAGCCCCGTTCACCACATCCACCATTCAGCAGGAAGCATCGAGAAAGCTCGGCTTCGGTGCCCAGCAGACCATGCGCCTGGCGCAGCAGCTGTATGAAGGCGTGGAACTGGACGGCGAAACCACCGGCCTGATCACCTATATGCGTACCGACGGCGTGCAGATGGCGCAGGAAGCCGTGCTGTCGATCCGCGATCACGTCAAAACCGCCTATGGCGCCGACTATATTCCGGCCGCCCCGCGCGAATACACCTCCCGCGCCAAGAATGCCCAGGAAGCGCATGAGGCGATCCGCCCGACCGATGTCGCCCGCACGCCCGACAGCGTCGCCCGCTACCTGAACACGGACCAGCGCCGCCTGTACGAACTGGTATGGAAACGCGCTGTTGCCTCGCAGATGCAGTCAGCCGAACTGGATCAGGTCAGCGTCGATGTGGCCGATGAGAAGGGCCAGATCCTGCGCGCCACCGGCTCGATCGTCGCCTTCGACGGCTTCCTGAAGCTGTACCGCGAAGACACCGACGATACCGACTCGGAAAAGGCGGAGCAGGACGACAGCAAGATGCTGCCGCCGATGGCCGAACGCGATCCGCTCCGCCGCGGCGACGTCAACGCCCTGCAGCATTTCACCCAGCCGCCGCCACGCTACTCCGAGGCCAGCCTGGTCAAGAAGATGGAGGAACTCGGGATCGGCCGCCCCTCCACCTATGCCTCCATCCTGACCGTGCTGCAGGACCGCAACTATGTCCGCCTGGACAAGAAGCGCTTCGTCCCGGAAGACCGCGGCCGGCTGGTGACCGCCTTCCTGACCAGCTTCTTCGAACGCTATGTCGATACCGGCTTCACCGCCGGGCTGGAGGAACAGCTCGACGACATCTCCGGCGGCAACGCCAACTGGCGCCAGGTGATGCGCGATTTCTGGGAGCATTTCTCCAAGGCGATCGAGGACACCAAGGAGCTCAAGATCACCGACGTGATCAACGCGCTCGATCTCGACCTCGGCGAGCATTTCTTCCCCGCCCGCGAGGACGGGAGCGACCCCCGCGTCTGCGCCGCCTGCGGCACCGGAAGGCTTGGCCTGAAACTCGGTCGCTACGGCAGTTTCATCGGCTGTTCCAACTACCCCACATGTCAGTTCACCCGCCGCCTTGCGATGGATAACGGCGAGGAGGGCGGCGACACCTTGAAGGAGGGGATGCGCAGCCTCGGCCACGATCCCGGCACCGGTGAGGAAATCACCGTCCGCCGCGGCCCTTACGGCCTCTATGTCCAGCAGGGCGAGAACAGCGAGGACAAGAAAGTAAAGCCACGGCGCACGTCCCTGCCCAAGGGCGTGGAGGGCGACACGATCACGCTGGAACAGGCGATCGGGTTGCTGTCGCTGCCGCGTGAGATCGGGCTGCACCCGGAAACCAAGGAAAAGATCCAGGCCGGCATCGGCCGCTTCGGCCCCTATGTGCGCATGGGCGCCGTCTATGGATCGCTCGACCGCGACGACGACGTGCTGGTGATCGGCTTGAACCGTGCCGTGGACCTGCTGGCGAAAAAGCTCGCCTCGGTCCGCAATGTCGGCGAGCACCCGAAGGACAAGCAGCCCATCACCGTGCGCAAGGGCCGCTTCGGCCCCTACGCGCAGCACGACAAGACCGTGGCCAATCTGCCGCGCGGCGTGGCGATGGAGGATATCACGCTGGACGAGGCGGTTGCCCTGCTGGCCGAAAAAGGCAAGCAACTGAAACCAAAGGCCGGCGCCAAGGCAAAGGCCGTGAATGGTGAAGGTGCGCAAGCCGCTCCGGCAAAGGTGAAGAAGGCGGCGACGAAAAAGCCGGCGGCAAAGAAGGTGGGCGTTGAGAAGGTCGCGGCCGCGGCAGCCACGGTTCGCGCCCCCGCAAGGCGCAAGGCAGCGGACTGAAATGGCCCGGCGGATCTCCAAACCCGGTAAATCCAAGCGCTCCGCCAACCCTTCAGCCACGCCGCCCGCCACCCCGAAAACCCCGCGCGAGCTCCCCTCCCGCGAGGAAGTCCGGACCTTCGTCCGCGAAGCCCCCGGCCGCGTCGGCAAGCGCGAAATCGCCCGCGCCTTCGGCATCGATCCCGCCCAAAAACCCGAACTGCGGGACCTGCTGAAGGGCCTCGAACGCGAAGGAACCCTGGCCGCCGCCGGCGCGCGTCGGTTCCGCGCACCCGGTACCCTGCCGGAAGCGATGATCGTTCAGATCACCGGCACCGACCCGGACGGAGACGCCATCGCCCGCCCGGTCGGCTGGTCCGGGGATGGCCCGCCGCCGTTCATCGTCATGGCCGCCGAAGCCCGCGGCCGCCCGGCCCTGGCCCCCGGCGAGCGCGTGATGGCCCGACTGAAACCCATCGGTCCGGGCCGCTATGAAGGCCGCACGCTCAAGCGCCTGACCGACGCACCCGGCCGCGTCATCGGCGTCTACCGACCGGGCATCCCCGCGGGTCGCATCGTCCCCACCGACCGCCGCTCGAAAGCGGAATGGGTCGTCCCCGCCGGCGAGGATGGCGGCGCGCAAGCCGGCGAGATAGTCCTGGCCGCCCCGCTGCCCCATGCCGGCTATGGCCTGAAGCCCGCTCGCGTGATCGAGCGCCTTGGCGCGATGGGCGACGCCCGCTCGATCAGCCTTGTGTGTATTCACACCCACGACATACCCACCGAGTTTCCCGCCGATGCGGTCGAGGCCGCCGAGCGCGCCAAGGCCACCCCGCTCGGCGACCGCGAGGATTTGCGCGGCACGCCGCTGATCACCATCGACGGCGAGGACGCCCGAGATTTCGACGACGCGGTCTATGCCGAACCGGACGGCACCGGATTTCGCCTGATCGTCGCCATCGC
>CAINEA010000064.1 GCA_903847525.1 uncultured Acetobacteraceae bacterium
CTCATGCCGCGACTCGCGTGTCAACCGTCGATCAGCGATCGACTACCTGGGCAGTTACCCGGCGCTTTCTTATTTTGCGGGGTCGGATGACAGCTGGCATGCAATGCTGCCAGCCTTGCGATAGTCACAATGGGTTCCATTTTCTCCGTTGCCGCTCTATGCACAGGCGCCGAACGGGCGCCCGGCATCGGGCAACCTCTGAGCATGACCTCGGCAGCGAGCGAAGGATTCAATCCCATGGCAGGCGTCGATATTCTGGCCAGTGCCTTCAGTGGCGCCAACGCGGCATTTCTGTCGGATTTGTATGCGCGATGGGTGGCTTCTCCGGGATCCGTGGATCCGAGTTTTGCCGATCTGTTCGCGGCCCTGAACGATGAGGCCCGCTCCGTGTTGCTGGACGCCGAGGGCGCGTCCTGGGCGCCGCGGCATGTCTCGTTCGAAGATGGCGAACCCGCGGCAAAGAAGCCGGCCAAGCCAGGCGCGCCGCTGACCATCGCGGTGGAGCCCAGCCTGGCGCAGGCCCGCGCGGCGATCCTCGATTCGATCCGGGCGCTGATGCTGATCCGGGTATATCGCGTGCGCGGTCATCTGGAAGCGAAGCTCGATCCGCTTGGCCTGCAGGTTCCCAAGCACCATCCCGAACTCGACCTGACCAGCTACGGTTTTACCGAGGCCGATCTGGACCGGCCGATCTTCATCGACTTCGTGCTGGGCCTGGAAACCGCCACGCTGCGCCAGATCGTGGCGATCCTGCGCGAGACCTATTGCGGCTCGGTCGCGGTCGAGTTCATGCATATCCAGGATCCCGACCAGAAATCCTGGATCCAGCGTAAGGTCGAGGGCGCGCCCTGGAAGGGCATGTTCGACGCCGCCGGCAAGACCAAGATCCTGAGCGAATTGACTGAGGCCGAGGGTTTCGAGGCGTTCTGCCAGAAGCGCTATGTCGGCACCAAGCGTTTCGGCCTGGAGGGCGGCGAGGTCACGATCCCGGCTTTGCACGCGATGATCGAGGTGGCGGCAGGTTTGGGCGTCAATGAGGTTGCGATCGGCATGCCGCATCGCGGCCGCCTGAATACGCTGGTCAACGTCGTTAAGAAGCCGTTCACCGCGGTATTCTCCGAGTTCGGCGGCGAAAGCTTCAAACCCGACGATGTGCAGGGCTCGGGCGACGTGAAGTACCATCTCGGCACCTCCACCGATATCGAGATCGCCGGGCACAACGTGCACGTGTCGCTGCAGCCCAATCCGTCGCACCTCGAAGCGGTGGATCCGGTTGTCGTCGGCAAGGTTCGCGCCCGCCAGGATATGGCCGGCGACACAAGGGCGCGCGCATCCGTCATGGGCATCCTGATGCACGGCGACGCCGCTTTCGCCGGGCAGGGCCTCGTATATGAGACCCTGGCGATGAGCCAGCTCATCGGCTACCGCACCGGCGGCACCATCCATTTGGTCGTGAACAATCAGATCGGCTTCACCACGGTGCCGGCGCATGCGTATTCCGGCCTTTATTGCACCGACGTCGCCAAGGCGATCCAGGCGCCGATCCTGCACGTGAATGGTGACGACCCCGAAGCGGTGATCTTCTGCGCCCGCATGGCCGCCGAATTCCGCATGAAGTTCGCCACCGACATCATCCTCGATATCGTCTGCTACCGTCGGCACGGGCACAACGAAGGCGACGAGCCGGCGTTCACCCAGCCGATCATGTACAACGCGATCGCTCGCATGAAGACGACACGGGCATTGTATGCGGAGCGCCTGGCCGCCGAGGGCACGCTGCCGGCCGGGCGGGCTCAGGCGATGTGGGATGCGTTCGCCGCCACGCTGGAAGCCTCTTATCAGGCGTCGAAAGACTTCAAGCCGAACAAGGCCGATTGGCTGGAAGGCCACTGGACTGGCTTCAAGCAGGCCGAGCAGGAGACCGAGCGTGCCGAGGAGCCCACGGCGGTGCCGCTCGAAACGTTGCGCCAGGTTGGCCATGCGCTGGCCACCGTACCGGACGGCTTCGCAGTCAACCCGAAGATCGCCCGTCAGCTCGACGCCAAGCAGGCGATGATGGACAGCGGCGAGGGTATCGATTGGGCAACCGGCGAAGCGCTGGCCTTCGGCTCGCTGCTGCTGGAGGGTCATCGCGTCCGCCTGTCCGGCGAGGATTGCCAGCGCGGCACCTTCAGCCAGCGCCATGCGGTGCTGATCGACCAGACCAACCAGAACGAATACGTGCCGCTGAACAACATCGTCGCCGATCAGGCTCGGATCGAGGTCTACAACTCGCTGCTGTCGGAAGTCGGCGTGCTGGGCTTCGAATACGGCTATTCGCTGGCCGATCCGAGGACCCTGGTGCTGTGGGAGGCGCAGTTCGGCGATTTCGCCAATGGCGCGCAAGTGATCATCGATCAGTTCCTGGCCAGCGGCGAGACCAAATGGCTGCGCATGTCCGGTCTGACCCTGCTGCTGCCGCACGGCCACGAAGGCCAGGGTCCGGAGCATTCCTCGGCCCGGCCGGAGCGCTACCTGCAGCTCTGCGCCGAACGCAACATGGCCGTTTGCAACCTGACCACGCCGGCCAACTACTTCCACAAGCTGCGCCGGCAACTGAAGCGGAACTTCCGCAAACCGCTGGTGATCTTCACGCCGAAATCCCTGCTGCGCCACAAGCTGGCGGTATCGCCGCTGGCCGACATGGCCGGGGACAGCACCTTCCAGTTCGTCATCCCCGAGATCGACCCGATCGCGCCGCCCGAGCAGGTCAAGCGCGTGGTGCTCTGCACCGGCAAGGTCTTCTACGACCTGCTGGCCGAGCGGCGCGCGCGCGGCACGAAGGACGTTGCGATCCTGCGCGTCGAGCAGCTCTTCCCGTTCCCGGAAAAGACCCTGACGCGGCTGCTGGCCCCCTACGTCAATGCCGACATCGTCTGGTGCCAGGAGGAGCCCGAGAACATGGGCGCCTGGAGCTTTGTCGACCGCAAGATCGAGGCGGTATTGATCGGGATCAATATCAACGGCAAGCGCCCATCCTATGTCGGACGCGACGCCGCCGCCAGCCCGGCGACCGGCCAGGCCAAGGTGCATACCGCCCAGCAAGCGGCTCTGGTCTCCGCGGCTCTGACTATCTGAACGACACGCCTTACCGAACATCGTTAGCTTTAAGGACTGAATATGGCGACCGAAATCAAGGTGCCTACCCTGGGCGAGAGCGTGACCACCGCGACGGTGGCCCGCTGGATCAAGCAGGCCGGCGAGGCGGTTGCCGCGGACGAGCCGTTGGTGGAGCTCGAAACGGACAAGGTGACGGTAGAAGTGACCGCGCCCGCGGCCGGCGTGTTGAGCATCACCGTGCCCGAGGGCGGGGAGGTCGAGGTCGGCGCGCTGCTCGGAACGGTTGACGC
>CAINEA010000065.1 GCA_903847525.1 uncultured Acetobacteraceae bacterium
ATCGTCAGTTCCAGCGTCTGACTCCACTCCACCGTCACCCGCGTTGCATATTGGCGCGAGAGATCGTCGAGCTTGGCGCGGTATTCGCGCCCGATCGCTTCGGCCCGCGCCTCCTCCCGTTCACGCCGCGGGTCACCCCCAGGCAACGCGTGGGCGCGTCGCATCGCCTCGCGGTGCAGCTCGTTGTGGTAGAGATGCAGCCGGTCCTGATCACGGCCCAGCCGCCGGCGCAGCCCCGTAACGAAGGGACCCAGTGCCGCGTCCAGCCGGGACGGCAATGCCAGCGATACAAGCCTCAGCACCCGAGGCCGATCCCACATCGCGGGTAGATCGGCATCGCCCGGTGGCGTTGGAACGCCCTTGCTTGCGTCGAACGAGGTGTCGTCAGGGGAGGAGGCCTCGAGAGCCGGCGTAATCGCTTGCAGAATCGGATCCGGCAACAGCGACCCGGTCGCCAGATTGACCCCCAGGTGCAGTATGAAGTCCCGCTTGTCATCCGACACCGCAGACGCGTGGAAATCCAGCAGTAGATACCGCGTCCAGGCTGGCGCCACGCCGAGCAGGCGGAAGGTCGCGTTGTCCAGCACGAGCTCACGTTCAAGCACTCGCTCCGGATCACCCGGCACTTTCGCGATAGGCAACAGGACGCACCGCGTGAAGTGGCCCTGCGTGCCCAGCAGCCGCGCGCAGCGCTCCAGCCAACCGCCTTCGATCCCAACCCGCTCGGCCGCCGACGGCAGCGTGGCGCCGAACCCCAGCCGGGAAAGCTCGCCGATTCCCAGCGCGCGCTGCACCGCCGAAGGCGCCAAAACTTCCAGGCCCTCCGGCTCGATCCCCTCTACCAGCGCACCCTCACGGCGCAGCAGGGTCGCGACGAAGCTCTGCATCCGGCCCTGCGCCTGCGATCCTGACGGGGCTGACCCGGCGTCAGGCGGCATCGAAATCGTTCCCGAACAGTGCCTCGTCGAGTTGCTTGACCCCGTCATACTCGCGGCGCGCGGCGAGCAACTGCGTTTCGATCTGCGCGAAGGCGTCCATGCGCGCCTGCTCGGTTCCCTGCAGCCACGCGTCCAGCACCAGTGTGGAAAATTCCTGTTGCTCGTCGATTTCGCCAAGGATGGCGCCAACTTCACCGACCACGAGTTCGAACATGTTGATCTTCTCGTCGAGAATGCGCAGCACGGCATCCTCGATCGTACCCGCCGTAACCAGATTGAAGATAAACACCTCGCGCGTCTGGCCGATCCGGTCGATCCGCCCAATGCGCTGCTCGATGGCCATCGGGTTCCAGGGAATATCGAAGTTGATCAGTGTGTTGCAGAATTGCAGGTTGCGGCCCTCGCCGCCGGATTCTGTGCACAGCAGCACCGCTACCTGATCGCGGAATGCCTCCACAGCCGCATCTTTCTGTTGGCCGGACATGTCACCGGAAAACAGCGCAAACGGTATCTTGAGGCTGCGCAGTCGGCCGGCGAGATGTGTCAGGCTGTCGCGGTGATGGACAAACACCAACTTTTTCTCGGCGGGGTTCTGCGCCAGCAGCCGCAGCAACGCAGCTTCTTTTGCGCCGGCCACAATGGCACGCGTGCGGGCTAGCAGCCCCTCCCAACGCGGGTCATCAGGGAGGCGCTCAGCGATACGGGCGATCGCGCCTGCCGAGGCCGCCGGTGAGGAACCTGCGGCGGTCAGCAGGTGCTCGAGCGACAGGCGGTGTGGCACCTGGCCGGTCGGCGAACTCGACCCGGTCTGACGACCGTTTGCCGCCACCTCGCGGACGAGTGTGGACAATTCGTGGTAGCAGGCCGCCTCCACCGGGTCGGGGACAGCGCGTAGCGTGGAAGCGTGTCGCCGCGGCATTCGCAGGGCGGCGAGCGCACGCGTATTACGTACCATCACGCCGCGCATCAACTCACGCAGCCGTTCGCGGTTGGCCGGTTCGCGCGGCTTGCCTGGAACCATATAGACGGAGCGGAACTCCTTCTGAGTCTTGAAGATGCCCGGCTGCAGAAGGGTCAACAGATTGTAGAGCTCAAGTAGGCTGTTCTGCACCGGCGTTGCCGAGAGCAGCAGCAAAAAACGCTTTTGCAGGCTGTTCACCAGACGGTAGCTGGCACTCGCCTGGTCGCGGAGGTGATGCGCCTCGTCGACGACGACCACGTCGTAGCTGAGTCTCCCGAGCAAATCGGCATGCTCTTTGCGGCGCGCGGCGGCGATGGACGCGATCACGCGTGGCTGGGCCCAGAAGCGTGCGGGGTCGCTGCGTAGCAGCGGGTCGTGGCTGGTGGCGCAGTCGATGCCGAACTTGCTGGTCATTTCGTCGCGCCACTGCCCCACCAGTGAGGCCGGCGTAAGGATGAGGATGCGCTCGGCCATGCCACGCAGCATATATTCCTTCAGCACCATCCCCGCCTCGACGGTCTTGCCGAGGCCTACTTCGTCAGCCAGCAACACCCGACCGCGATAGTGCTTCAGCACCTTGCGGACCGTCTCGACCTGGTACCAGTGCGCCTCCACGCCCTGCAACACCGGCAGGCACAGCAGTTCGTCGAACCCCTCGAACAGGCTCAGCCGGACGAGTTCGCTGCGCAGGCGAAAATGATCCGGGTCCGCTGTTGAATTGCTGTCGGCGATCTCGATTGCGTCGGCGTTGGTTAACTCGAACGACATGTCGAACCGTGCCTCCAACCGCGGCAGGTCGGGTACCGCCAGAACCGATGGCGCCACCGCCCTGTCGGGTCGCACGTTCGTGCGGGCCGGCGGTGGCCGCGACGCGGATGGACGGACACCAGATGGTTTGGGTAGACGAGAAGCCACGTTGGGGAGACCGGTGCGCGACGGCGCGAGCCCGATTTCGCGCAGGTTTGCAAACAACCAGTCTCGCATCACGTTGTCGCCGACAAACCACTCCAACGCGGCGCGGTCAGTGTCCAGTTGCTCAGCTTGCAGCATCGCCCTGGCACGTGTGACGTGACCTTGCTGGGCGAGAGCAAGACCCGTGAGCAGGACCACCGGTTTGCCTGGCACATAGCGCTTGCCGTAGCGCTTGAGGAAAGTCAGTGCTCGTTCCGGCAGGCGCGCCGCCAAGGCTGTCAGTGCCGCCAGCAGCAGCAATTCAGGATCAGCGGGGCACGCCCGCAGGGCCTCCTCCGCGAATTCCGCCGCCTGCGATGAGCGAGCAGTAAGAGCCTCGCGCACGCGCCCAACCCAGAATTCCTGCCCAGCAGGCTCGCTGACAGTTGCATCCGGCATTGCAAATCTCAGAGGCAGAGCCTCTTGGGCTTTAGACAGACGTGGAGATCGGCCGCTCATGCCTGTGGCGTCGACACTGCTCCGACTCGGTTGGTGGGTCATGCTAGAAGCATCATCGGGCACCCAGACGGTCATGTCCATCGGATTGCGCGATTGGGCTAAACGGCTTAAGCCTCCCCTCATTTTCCACCTGATCCGTTGCAGAACAAAAGAAGCTCAAAGTTGGCGCTTAGTTTA
>CAINEA010000066.1 GCA_903847525.1 uncultured Acetobacteraceae bacterium
CACCATGCTGGGCCCCGTGCTGGTGCAGTTCGGCACCGACGCGCAGAAGCAGCGCTTCCTGCCGCGCGCCGCCAACATCGACGATTGGTGGTGCCAGGGTTTCTCCGAGCCCGGCGCAGGCTCGGATCTCGCGTCGCTGCGCACCAAGGCGGAGAAGGAGGGCGACTTCTACATCGTCAACGGCCAGAAGATCTGGACCTCCACCGCGCATAACGCCGACTGGTGCTTCTGCCTGGTGCGGACCAATCCCGCGGCAGCGAAACGCCAGGAAGGCATTTCCTTCCTGCTGATCGACATGAAAACCCCGGGCATCGAGGTTCGCCCGATCATTTCGATCGACGGCAGCCACCATCTGAACGAGGTGTTCTTCACCGACGTGAAGGTGCCGGCGGAGAACCTGGTCGGCGAGGAGAACAAGGGCTGGAACGTCGCCAAGTTCCTGCTGGGCAACGAGCGCACCGGCATCGCGCGCCTGGGCAAGTCCAAGGAACGCGTGCGCTACGCCAAGGAGGTCGCGCGCGAAGTGCGGATGAACGGCAAGCCGCTGATCGAGGATCACAATTTCCGTACCCGCGTGGCCCAGTTGGAAGTGGACATGAAGGCGCTGGAGATCACCCAGCTTCGCGTGGTGTCTGCCTACGACAAGAACAAGGACGGCAAGCCCGATCCGATCTCCTCGGTGCTGAAGATCAAGGGCACCGAACTGCTGCAGAACAGTTCGGAACTGGTGATGGATGTCGGCGGGCCGCAGGCCATGCCGGTCTGGCAGCAGGAACTGTCCGCGCTGACCAACGAGCCGGCGATCGGGCCGGAATGGGCACCGCAGATGGCGCCGGCCTACCTGATGCTCCGGGCCGCCTCGATCTATGGCGGCACCAACGAGATTCAGAAGAATATTTTGAACAAAGCTGTGTTGGGGCTGTAATGGACTTTGATCTGACGGACGACCAACGCCTGCTGACCGATAGCGTCAATCGGCTGCTCGGCGACCAGTATACCTTCGAGAAGCGCAAGGCATTCCAGAAGGCGCCGGAAGGATGGAGCACCACACTCTGGGCGCAATATGCCGAACTCGGCCTGCTCGGCCTGCCGTTCGCCGAGGAATTCGGCGGCTTCGGCGGCGGCGCTGTGGACGTGATGCTGCTGATGCAGGCCTTCGGGCGGCACCTGGTGCTGGAGCCGTACCTGGCCACCGTCGTGCTCGGCGGCACCGCGATCAAGCTGGCCGGCAGCGCCGAGCAGCAGGGCGACATCCTGCCGGGCGTGGCCGAGGGCAGCACCAAGCTGGCCTTCGCGCATTACGAACGCCAGTCGCGCTATGACATCGCCGATGTGCTGACCACGGCCAAGGCCAATGATGGCGGCTACGTGCTGGAAGGTGCCAAGAGCGTCGTGCTGCACGGCGACAGCGCCGACAAGCTCATCGTCAGCGCCCGCACATCGGGCGGGCGGGACGATGCTGGCGGGATCTCGCTGTTCCTGGTGGATGGCGGGGCCGAAGGCCTCGCGCGCCGGGGCTATACGCTGCGCGACGGATCGCGCGCGGCGGAGATCTCGCTATCGGGTGTCAAGGTGTCCAAGGACAATCTGCTGGGCCAGGTGGACAACGCGCTGCCGGTGATCGAGCGTGTGGTGGAAGCCGGGATCGCGGCGACCTCGGCCGAGGTGATCGGCACGATGGAAACCATGCAGGCGATGACGCTCGACTACCTGAAGACCCGGGTGCAGTTCGGCAAGCCGATCGGCGAGAACCAGGCGTTGCAGCATCGCGCGGCGGAAATGCTGGTGGCGATGGAGCAGGGCCGTTCCATGGCGATGCTGGCGGCGATGATGGTGGACGAGCCGGATGCGGCCGAGCGGCAGCGCAACATCTCGATGGCAAAGGTCGGCGTGGGTCAGTCCGGCCGGTTCGTCAGCCAGAACGCGGTGCAGTTGCATGGCGGCATCGGCATGACGGAGGAATATGCCGTCGGGCATTTCTTCCGCCGGGTGATGGTGATCGAGCATATGTTCGGCGATACCGCATATCACCTGGACAAGCTGTCCGCCCAGGTAAACTAAGACTGGGACTGGGACTGGGATTGGGATTGGGTCGGCGGCAGGTCTGGAGCGGGTTCCGGCTTGTCACCGACCATGACCTCCACATTCACGGTCAGGCCGGCAAAGTCTTTTTTTTCGCCGACATAGCTGCCAATGATCGGTAAGGCAGA
>CAINEA010000067.1 GCA_903847525.1 uncultured Acetobacteraceae bacterium
GTGAATTTCACAAGCTCATGCATGGTTTCATGCTTGGCGTTTTTGTTCATTAGGTTGGCGAACACGGCACGCTCGCAATCTGTCATCACGATGTAGCGATTGACCTGCCGCGTCTGACCGAAGCGATGAATCCGTTTGCCAGCCTGATAAAATTTCTCGAACGAGTGGGAGATCCCAACGTAAATGTCTTGGGCGCAGAACTGGAAGTTCAATCCCCATCCTGCAATCGAAGGCTTGGTCACCAGAACGCGAGCAGTGCCATCCGAGAACGCATCGAGCCTTTCCTCCTTCAGGTCATTGGAATGATGGCCGGCGACCTCAACGGAGCCCGGAATGGCAGCGTGCATCGCCTCGCTCTCGGCATTAGTCTCGCACCAGACGACGAAGGATCCTGTCGAGTTGTTGACCACTTCCGCAGCCGCGGCGACGCGGACCGCCATCGTCTTCCGGTTGTGCGCGTGCATCGCGGTGGACGACATGATTGGATTGACGAACAGCTCCCCGGTATCAATCGACGACTGCATCAGTGAATCCACTTCGATGAACTCCGTGTTGACTGGTGGCAGGTCATATCCTGCGTCCTCACCGCCAACATCCGAAGGTGTCCTAACGCATGCGGCCCACGATCCAACCCATTGCCAGAAGGTTTTGACGCTGTGCTTTTTGAGCCTCCACGTCCCGGTGTCGTAGGTGTCATTGATGAAGTAGGTCGCCAGCATTTGCGCCGGTGAACAGACGCCAAGGAACTCGGCATGCTGACCGAGTTCGGTGAAGTCGTTGGGCGCTGGCGTTGCCGAGCAGCACAGCTTGAAACGAGTCGAGATAAACGCCTTGGTGATCGCTCGGCGCAACTTGCCTTCAAATGATTTCAGGATGGACGACTCATCCAAAACGACGCCCGAGAAAACATCCGGTTGGAGTAGGTGCAGCCGGTCATAGTTGCAGATGTTGATGCCGGCGGTGACCTCGGATCCATCCTTGATTGTGTGCGCCTGGATTCCCCATCGGTCGGCCTCGGCGGCGGTCTGCTGCGCTACAGCGAGCGGGCATAGAATCAGCACTGGTTCACTTGTCGCGAGGTAGACTTGGTTTGCCCATTCCAACTGTTGAAACGTCTTCCCGAGGCCGCACTCTTCAAACAGCGCGAACCGGCCAACCTTCAACGCAAGTCGAACAAGATCGGCCTGCCATGGGAACAACTTCGTGTTGAGTTGGCGCACTGGATCCATTCCGACCGACTGCGCAAACTTGGTTTTTGTTTCGATGAATTCGTCGTAGTTCACTTCAATCCTTTCAACCACTCCGCCGCTTTGATGGCGTCGCTTTCGCAGATGTCCGAGAGCGTGACGCAGTTGTCCGACACGATGCCCTGATCTTGCAGGGCGTTCAGCGCCTTGGTTTCGGTCCAGCCGAGGCGCATGAGTTGGGTTAAGAGTGGGGTCATACGTCAACCAATTGCTTAAACTCTGATACCACGGAATCAATGTCCGGGTGGCGTGAGTACACTGAGCCTTCTCTGGTACGGGCTGATAGGTGGAGCTTTACCATTCTTGGTCCAGACGACGTGATTTCAACCCGAACCGCCCATTTATGAGCAGCCAATACTAGTCGTGTGAGATGGTCGAAATCGAAGGTTGAAATACCTCCAAAGATGTTGGTCTCCCAATAGTCGTCCGAGTGCTTCTTGATCTTGCCGGCGTGGTGAATACCTCGAAAAGCGTATGCCAAGACACGATCTAATCTTTCAACGCTAGGCAGTTGGTGAGTTTCTTTCATCGGTCAATCCTCCTGGCCACATTCGCGGAACGCTTTGATGAATTCCGCCGCGACTTGCGGCACAATCGCATTGCCATATCCCCGCAACAGTCCCACTCGACCGGAACCCCATGAGCCAGCGGACGAACTCCGGTGCCAACACGCCTGGATTTTCCGTCGCGGCATGGCAGGAGGTAGAAGGAATCCCAGAATCCAATCCGTTTGGATCCGTCAGTCTGGCTTGACTCGCTAGCATCACCTGCATTTTGGATCCCGGCAGACCCGCTGCATCCTCGTTCGCTGATGGAGTCAGCCAGCCTGCAAGTGCTACTGTCGCCGACAACGCTCCGCCGGTCTGGTTCGGTCCCCCGTTGCTCCCGTCCGTCGCTCTGGGAGTCGGCCACCCAGTAGAGTCGCTGTCTGATATGGGGCGCGCCGACGCTGTGTGCGCCCAATACGGCCGCCCCGCAGGCGTAGCCTTCTGACTCCAGGTCTGCCGATACTCCATCGATCCAACCTTTTCCAATCGCTGACGCAACCTGTTCCCCAAACACTGTGACAGGTCGGCACTCGCGGATGAGGTAGAAGAAAACCGGCCAGAGGTGACGCTCGTCTTTGTCTCCGAGTTGTTTTCCGGCACTGCTGAACGGCTGGCAGGGGCAGGAACCAGTCCAGACGGGTTGGTCGTCGGGCCAGCCAGCGAGTCGGAGTGCGTATGACCAGCCACCAATGCCGGCGAAGAAATGGCACTGCATAAACTCGCGAAGGTCATCTGCGCGGACTTCCTGGATCGGCCTTTCATCGACGATGCCGGGGGCGATGTGGCCGTCTTTGATGAGTTCACGGAGCCAAGCTGCGGCTTTGGGATCGTTTTCATTGTACCAGTTCACCGGCTGATCCTCTTTGCCACGGCCCACGCGATCTTCAACCACCCGACGCCGAGGGACGCGATGGTGAAGCATAGCGACAGGTTCAGGCACAACATGAGGGGGTGAATGGTGGAGATCACACCGCCTCCCTTCCCTCGACGACGCGGCGGGCGCGTGAGTCTTCCCACGGCTCTTTGCGCTCGGATTCCCAGCAGTCTTTACGGCCTTCCGAATACGCCTTCTCAACCTCATCCACCGGGACGAGGCGCGATGACCATTCGCCGTAGTTACGTAGCCGGCGAATATGCGTTGAAATAATACACCAGAGCCCTCCGTCCTTTCCTCTTTCAAGATTTACAAGGAGAACCGGATACCCGGTCTGCTTCCTCCACCAATACGCTCCCGGCACCGTCGGTTTTGTTTCGGTGAAGTTCATTTGATCCTATCCTTTCTCTTCGCGGCTCGTGAGTTGTCCCAGCCTTCGTTTCTCAGCCCGATATATTCCGTTGATGTTGGGCGGTGCTGTTTCGCGCAATGCCCGTCGTCGAACCCTTCGAGGTAGGCATCCTCGATCAGGTGTGATACTTTGGATCTAAGAGCGACGACCTCCGCGCAAAACTGCGTTGTTGTCTGTCCACGAGCGCAGCCGATGTTTTGTTTGATGCGCTCGATTTCGATTCGGGCAGCGTTCAACTCCACTTCCAGCCGTTCCGCGTGGGTGAGAAGGTCGCTCCAGTTCGATTCGCGGTGGCTGACGTAGACCTCTGCAACGGCGTCTGTGCGTGGGGTTGCGCTCACGGCTTCACCTCAGTGATTCGGTTGCCTTTTATCGAAATTCGATGGTCATTCGGAATCCCGTTAGCTGTGATGTCTCTTGTGCTCGTCCATCGCGAGCACAACCACCAGCCGACAATTAAACCGATGATGAAGAGTTTCATTTCGCCTCCTTAGCTTGGGTCCATTCGTTCCTGCGCTTGTAAATACTGTCTTCATACACAATGTCATCCCCCGCCTCCGCGAGCCTCTGGAGCTTGGATTTAAGATAGGCAACGCGGGCGCGGAGCCAAACAATTTCGCATCGTTCAGTATTTGGGATGAACGCTTTCCCAAGAATAGCCGACGAACCACATTTGAAGCAGCGTCGTTTTGGCGATACATACCAATGATCCATCCCACAAAACGGGCACTTGTCCAACTCGGCTAGAAGCTCGTCGGTGATGATTGTGTCGGTGGTTATCATCGCAATCCTTTCAACGCTTCGATCATTTCTTGCAAGCTGTTGACGACAAACACTAGCCATCCGTTGCATTCCATGCGTGCGTGGCAGTCGAGTTGTTCTTGTGAGCATTTTCCTCCAGCGACCTTTACCTCGACTCCGACTCCACCCGCATATTTGATTCCATGGTGTCGGTACATTTCCCAAGCGAAGGTAAAATCAGGCCAGCCAACCGTACCAGTCGTCTTCCGGTCCATCCTGTCATGCCGATAAACGATGCCCTTCGAGTTGAGCCACTGCTCAATCTGCCGGTGGATCTCACGCTCCGAGACACGCTCCTGATCGCGTTTGCAGTCCTCAGATGTGCGACCTGATTTGCCGAGACGCTTGCGGTCGGTGGGGCTCATGCGCTTGAGGATGTTGTCTGGGAGTTGGGTGGGGTTCATGGCTTCAAAAGGGCATATCGTCTTCCGCGTCATCAGGTGTCGGAGCGGTTGTCTTTTGCGCTGGTTTCTTGCCCCCGCCAACGGTCTTCCATGATCCAATGATGGGGCCTTTCTCGCCCTTCGCTCGGCGCTCTTGGTTGAGTCCTTGCGCCACGAATCCATCGTTGCCGTACTGATCCGGCTTTTCAACGAGTGCGATGTCGAGGTACTTCCCATTTTTGCCATCGAACAATGCCGTCTTGTCGATGCGCGTTACGTTGATTTTGCAGACGATCATTTGTCCTCCTTCACGAGACTGGGTGCGTTTTGGGTTTCCTCGGTGCAGCCTTCCAAAATCGAGTCCACAGTGGCGGCTAGACCTTTTCCTTTTTCCATCGTGACCGCGCCAATGGCCGTCTTCAACGCGCCCTTGGTGATTTTGACCGACGACATGAAACCTTCGGATGTCATTCCGAGTCGTTCGCAGCGTTCCCACACGACCTCGGGCTTCGTGATCTTCTCGACCGTCGCTCCGGGTTTCAACACCCATCCGGTGATGATACCGCCGGCCTCAATAAACGCCTTCGCTTGATCTTTACGGGCCTCGATGACTTTGAGAGCGACCCGGGCGAGTTCCAGAAACCTGCCAAGCTCCTGGGGGTCGATGATGGCTGACTCTTTGGTGGATCCGATGACAGCAACGGCCTGTTGAGCCTCGGGACAAATCGCCTTTGCGCGGCAGTATTTGCACGCATCCTCTGAGGGGGTACGAGGTTGGTTGGGCTCTTTGATCCGCGCCATGTCTTCGGAAACCTCTGCGACAGCCGCCAGAAGGTCGGAGAACGTGTACCGGGCAATCGTTGGCTTGCCGGCGAGAGGTTGAATGATCGCCACCGTGATCTCGGTGAGGCTGTAATTCTCGACCGCGAGAACGACCAGCGCACGCAACTGAAGATTGACCGAAGCCTCCCACACGTCACCCCTTCCGGTTTTGTAGTCCAGAACCAGGCCAGATGTTCCGGTGATGAACAGCGCGTCCGGTTCGCCCGACCACAACGGCGTTCCGTTCTCGTCACTCATCCACATGCGCTCTTCACGGAAGGTGTGATCCGGAGCGTTGAAGCCTGCCGTGCGGCGCACTTCAACCTCCTGGGCGACGCAGCGGTCGTAAATCTCGCGCTCGTTGTCGTCGAGTTCAATGGGCACCTTCCCAGAGATCGCTTCGTGAATCCTAGTTCCACTCGCAGCCGCTTCGCTGGGCAGGTCGTAGGGCATTCGTTTTTCGAGCAGGAACGATCCCGGACAAAGCGCGTACCGGACCGCGCTGGATGCGGATGGTAGACCACGGCGAATGTCGGTGCTCACGGCTTTGCCTCCAGGCAGTTCTTTTGCGCGTGCTGAGATCACTTGGCACCTCCCACAAACTCCTTGAGCGCGTCGATGGTGTCAGACTTGGATTTCACAAGCCGCGAAGCCAGCGCCACGCCCACACTTGAGAAAGAGTCGGACTCATGCTTCGCGAAGCCTGATTTCATCGCCCAGGATTGCCATTGGTCGAACGTGAATCCAGCACCCGTGACCAGCGCGGCGAGTTGGTCCTGAGGCGAGAGAGGTGCGTTTGGATCATTCACTGGAGTGGTGCCGACGGGAACAGCAGGAGGATTCGCCTCGACCTCAGCACCTGGGATCTGGTCGTCGGATTCGACAGCGGGTGCGGCGATCTGTTTGGTTGGGCGCTGTTTGAAGATCGGCTTCGGGATCTCGTCCACGGTGACGCTCGCAATCGTTTGAGCTTCGTCCTCGTCGTGGATTCCGGCGAATCCGAACGCCACCCTAGCGCACTGGATCAGAGCCTTGTGCCGAAGCATCCGGCGCGGCTGAAGCCGCCAGGGGTCCGTGTTGCGCGAGCATTCGGAAAAGTATTCCGTGACCATAATCGGCCGACTCCGACCTTTGACGAAAATGCGAGCCGTAACGCTGTGCGGCTTGCCGTCCGCGTCATCATCGGAAGTGAACTCGATCCCGTCGAACTCAGGACGGCGATTCATCAGCGAACACCATCCATCGACGCCGACGACGGGAGTGATTCCGCCGGCCTTGTTCGGGAATGCGTGAATCTCCTTGAGGAACGGATTGAGGCCGTACTCATGCGCGACGATGCAAAACGACTGCATCTCTTCGTCGGTAGCCTTGGCAAGGATCGTTGCCTTCAACGTCGCAAGGAATTTCGTCGGATCGATCTGATACTTGCTCGCCATCGCCGTGATGAGACTCGGGCGCGCGGCTGGAACGACTGCTGTGGTTTGTTGGGTGCTCATATTATTTTGCGGTCTCTCCCGCCGTCACTGGTTGATTAGGAGGTTCACTTCGCCTTGCCTCCGATGGTTACGGTAGGATCAACCGTCCCGAGCGTCGCGGAGCCGCAGACCGTCCCGAGCTTCACGGAGCCGCAGACCGTCCCGAGCGTCGCGTTGTCGCCGATCGTCCCGAGCGTCGCGTTGTCGCAGACCGTCCCGAGCGTCGCGGAGCCGCCGACCGTCTCGAGCGTCGCGGAGCCGCAGACATAATCGAGCTTCGCGTTGCCGCAGACCGTCCCGAGCTTCACGGAGCCGCAGACCGTCCCGAGCGTCGCGTTGCCGCAGACCGTCCCGAGCGTCGCGTTGCCGCAGACCGTCCCGAGCTTCGCGTTGCCGCCGACATAATCGAGCGTCGCGGAGCCGTAGACATAATCGAGCTTCGCGTTGCCGTAGACCGTCCCGAGCTTCGCGTTGCCGCCGACCGTCCCGAGCTTCGCGTTGCCGCCGACCGTCCCGAGCTTCGCGTTGTCGCAGACCGTCCCGAGCGTCGCGTTGTCGCAGACCGTCCCGAGCGTCGCGGAGCCCATCACCGCATAAATCATGCAGTTTTTGGCCAACTCAGCTTTCGCCGCTCCAGTGAGGATGAACTGTCCACCGATCAACAGGAACACATCTCCCGTGATGATGATGGATTTGATATAGTCGCGCATCCTGCCGGACACGAATTCCTTCATCTCGTCGTCGAACCAATCCGGACACCGTTCCTCTTCGATTTTGAGTCTGTATCGCTGGGGTTTGTCAGCATCGGCCATTGACGGCGGGGAGAACTCGACGCAAGCGCAGTTGATCCGTGCGCGTTCTTTGACTCCGCGCATATGCATCAGTTCGGAATGGTGTTCAGTCCACGGGGACAGAAACACTTCGCAACCGCCTTTCCGCGATTCGTCGCGCAGAACGATCGCACTTTTGAATTCACACACGGGAAGCCTTTTTGGTTTTGAGTTTTGAGGAAATAATGTCGTCCAAAATGCGGCTGATCGGCACCCCGGGCCGTTTGGCAATTTCCGATTCAATTCGGATCCGGGCCTTGGGTCCCGGGCGGTAGGTGATTTGCACGGCCAGAGGTTGACTCACTTGACTCATTTGACTCAAACCGAATCTTGAAAAAATCCATCTGCGTTTTCCGTGACACAGTTTCCAGCCAATGTTTACCGTAGTTTATTCGCGCAAAACAAATCCAACAAACCCGTTGACGAGAATCAAAATATGGTGCAATCTGTCTCCGTTGACCGAATCACCGGCAACGAAACAGAAATACAAAAATGAAAATGTTATCTTACAGTGAAATCCTCGCCAAATCGGCCAAGTTGATTTCCGCAGCGGATGCCGACCGCGAATCCAAGCTCGCCGATTACATGGCCAACAAGACGGAGTCCAACTGGCGCAAGGCCGCCAAATCCGAAGCGCGGGCAAACCGGATTCATGCCGAACGCATGGAGGTCAACGGCTTCGCCTTCCGGCGCATGAAGGCCGGCGTGATCCCGAACTGACCCCCGATCCCATGACCACCAAACTCCAACCCGCCGAGCTGTTTTTCGCAGCGGCGGTCTGCCTGTTCGCAACCGCAATCCTGTTCCTATTCTTCAAATGAAAACCTCAGAAATGTCCGAGAGTGAACTCATCGACGCGCTCGGTGAGGCGTCGGCGACTGCGCCTGCCAGATTGACCCCGCTCCTGAATGAGTGGCTTCGACGCAACCCGACGGTTGGGAAGGCTCACGGCGGATCCCGTTGCGGAGCGGGACGTCCCAAACGCGCACCGACAACCAAACTGATCCGGGTCCTCACCCGCACGGCGAACTCGATCACGGCCCTGGCGAAGGCGTCTGAAAAAACCGTCGCGCAGGTTGTCGCGGCTATGGAGAAGTCCAACCGATGACCACCGAGATCACAGCCCTAAGCCTCGATGACCACCTGCGGTTGCACGGCGGACTGGAGTTCGAGTTCAAAGGGCGATTGTCGGCGCGCGTGCGGCTTTGGCGCAACAAACAAGGCCAAATGTTCCGCATCACCCACGACGGCACCGTGTACCGGTTCGTTCCGTACTCTGGGACATGGCCTATCATCGGCGCGGAGATCGCGTGATGCCGGAGAAAATGAAGGCCCGCCGGAAACAGATGGAGGGACTGAATTGGTCACTCTGGACCGACGCGGCGCTTGCGGAACAGATCGGTTGCAGCAAATCCACAATCGCGAATTGGCGGAAGAAATTGAAAGGAATCGAATGACAAACCCCCAACTCAACCGAGGTGGTTCCGCATCCAGCCTCGGTCAATCAGCCCCAGCGGGCCACCGGAAGCTGGAGGTCGGGTACCAAACGCAAATCAAAGCAAAGCTGGGCCTCTATTTCCGCTCTCGCCCAGCGGATTTCTCGAGCGGGAAAAACATCGGTCTCCCGGGGGGAACGAACAACAGCCGGCACAAGATGTTCGCCGAGGCTGCGGCGAGGGATCGCGCGGCGCGGATGGCGAAAGGAACAAAGTGAGCGAAACAAAATTCACCTACGACGAGGTTAGGAAAACGCTGTGCGAGGCATGTAACCTGGGAGCGAGAGACTGGCTTGAGATTGATCGCGGCGAATACAGGCACAGCCTGAATGGGCAATACTTCAACTGCACCGCCAGCATGTGGAGGATGAACAGGGCCGTGCTGGCCAAGGCGTTCCCGGATGGAAAGGAGACCAAGTGAATTTCACCAACACAAAACCCACCGAACCGGGCGCGTATTGGTGGCGTTCTGACCCCTGTTTCAATCCTACGCTTGTTGAGCTAGATCACAAACTGTTCTGCTCACGGCTCCAGAAGCACCTGCGAGACATCCGTGGCGAATGGTCCCCGCGCCTCGTCCCCGAGATGACCCGCGAACGGGCGTCGAAGATCCTCCGCAGTTACATCTGTGAAAATGGTAACTTGGCAGCCAGCAATTCCTACGCAGATTGGATGGTCGGATTGGACACGATAGTTCTTGATGGACGTTTCACCCCCGACGAACTGGAGTCAATCGCGTGGTGGATGAGGAACACGAGGGAGAAGTAAATGGGCTTTTGAAACCGAGACAGGCCGAATTGGAACGGTCTCGATGTTCTAAGGTTCACCCGAACTAGACACCTCCGGGGTTTCCCACTGGCGCCCACTTCCTTTTCTCCCGAGACTCGTCCCACACAGGAAGCGGAAAGAAATGCAACGCGGCGCAGTGGGATCAAAGTGCAAGCCGGGATCCAGCCAAAGCACGACGGTGGTATCGCAACGGTCAAGAGCCGGCGCTGGGAGCGATGTGGAACCTGTCGCCGAAGTCTTGCCGATCATCGCCGAGCCACCAGAGCGATGGGCCTAAGTGTCCGAAGTCGGGTGACGGGAAACGAGATCACCACCGGAAGGCGAGCGGTAGCCACTCTCCAGGGGTGGTATCTTTCGCCTTTCGGAACCGAGCCGGGATCAAGGAAACAAGGTCAACAGACAAGGACATTACTTCCCATCGTCCGAATCCTGCACCGGATTGAACCTCAACATGAACTCAGCCTTTTTCCTCACGAACACCCGGCCGGCGTGGGTGTAAATCACGGCTGGCGTTCTTTCGATCTCACCGGTCCGGATCTCGCATTCGCCGATCATTTCGACGACACACGCGTGACTGTGCCGGCTGCGGAATTTCATCGGCTCCATTTCCCCTCGCCACACCGGGCGAGATTCCACCACGGATTGATCCTGTTCGAGGAGATTGGGCACCCGCATTTCGGCGAGAAGCATTTCGAATCCCGGAACTGTTCGCAGGCCGTGCAAATGGCCTCTTTTTCGGCTGGCGTTGTGGAATGTGCCAGCGGTCGTGCCCCCACGTCCCGGATCACGGAGTCAGCGCGGAATCTCATTGGTCAACCGTTGGGATGCTCAGGATAAGCGCGTCAGGCAGGACCGGGGTAATCGCAGCCGCATTTGCGGCCCCACCCGAGCAGGTTGTCGCCGAGATAGCACCACCATGGAAATTGAGAATCTGCCGGGCCAGTGGCTGCGGTTGCTCCGCACCCGACAACGCGAATTTGCAGCCGGTGCCGGTGACCTGTACCACGTCGAACAGCATGTACCCAGACGACGACGGATAGGAATTCGGTATGGCGTTGCATGGCGAGCCCGTGGTGGGGTCGTAACTGGCCGTTGTGGTCTCGACTACGGTATTGGTCGCGAGGATTGCCGCGGACCGGGTAGAAAGCATGTCGCGCCATTCCAGCGGGATAGCCTCAACCGCATCCGGGTCCGTTGTCTCGTAGCGCCACTCCTGGATGTCGAGGGAGTTGAGCACGCAATCCCCAGAACCGCCTGTTGATGGGTAATCGACGCCGACGCCCACCGTCGAGGTTGCGGACACAGCATCCGCCCAGGCCCCAAACGAGATCGGGTAACTCGGGTAAATGGGAGACACCTGCGTGAATCCGATTGCGCCGACGCCGAGCGAAATGGTCGCGCTCTGATCCGTGTTTACGAAAACGACGGTCTGCCAGTTGTACGACCCGCCCTCGCGCATCTCAAATTTGAAAGGGAGCATCACCCGAACCTTGTCGAGTTTGTTCACCGCCGCGACGTACTGGTTGAACGCCTCCGCCGCGGCTTTGATCGTGGGGAGCGGTCCGTAGCCCTCGGGCTTGTCGGTCCGGACATCTGCGGCCGCCAGCTTGCTCGTCGTCGCGCTCGCAATCGTTGAGAACCAGCGACCTCCGAACGCGTCGAAACAGAGGTTCGGGAACGTGTAATCGAACACCGCATTGATGCCGGCCGTGCAACCGTATTGCAGCGACGTGGCACCGTCCACATACCCCTCGCACATGACCCGCAGGTAGAGTTCCATCTGCGTGAATTGCTCGTGGGTGAGCGGCGTGTCCAGAGGCCCTGGCAGGTCGTTTCCGTCCTCGTAGGGTTTCGGGATGAGCTGGGAGAGCCGAAACGACGGGTAACACGCGCCCCAAGGCGAGTCGGGATCTCCGGAGATGGTCGAGGCGATCGAGGCGTTTCCGGCTTGGTACCCGTCTCCGAGGCAGTTTGTCCCGAGGTTTTGGTTCACCAGATACTCCCGGATCCCGTTCTCCACGCTGCGGAACGGCTCGGCGCGGAGGTTTGTCACGTTCCAGCCGGCCGGGCCTGCGGCAATCGTAGCGTCAGCCCCGTCGGTGAATCCGTTGGTCGAGTGAAGCCGCTTTTTAAGCGTCACCTTAACCCGTTCCTCGCCGTAGAAGTTTGCGGACACGACGGATTCGATTTCAAGATCCGGTTCAAACACCCGGCAGGAGCGGTAGAAGTTTTTCCGCCGGTCCTCGCACGTCGGATCCCCGCCGCAATCGAGGTGGTTGAGTTGGGTCGAGGTTTTCGCGTACCTATACCCCGCAGGATTCTCCGGAGCGATCCAGTCGGTTCCGAGCCCTGACGATTGCTGCCCGCCTCCGGAAGCGTTGATGTTCATGTGGGTGGTCAAATCGGCGGCCACCGTTGGGGTGTTTGGTGTGTAGAAATTGCACCGGTCAACGGTGCTGGTGGCGAAATAATCGGAGTAGGCCGACGCCTTCCAAATCGAAGAGTCGTTGTCGCTGTACGGCATCAGAGCGACGCCGAAAAGCCACTCGTTGCTCCAGCCTTTCGGCACCGCGGTGGAAATGATCCCGTCGGCCTCGTAAACGGTTGCCGTCCCGGATTGCTCGTAATCCGTCGAGGTAGCCGTGAACGTCTGCCCGTTGCCGTAGATCATCCGCGCGTGCACTACGCTGCCCGTGGTCGCGCTGACGAGGTAGGACCGGCCAACGACGAGGTACCCGGTTGCGATCGCAGCACGCGCCGGCCCGATGCCGTCGAATGCGTCCGCCGGGGTGTCGTTGCCCAGCCCGTAAGCCAGTCGGCGGAACCAGAGGACAGATTTTCCACCGGCAACGGAGTAGTCCACCAAATGAAACCGCGGCAGGATCCGACAATGGCGCGAAAGCCTGCGTGCGGCGTCGAACACGGCGTTTGTGTTCACCGGACCCAGAGAGCCAGGCAACGCGAGTTCCCCCCGGCGGTTGGCGACCATGCAGTTGCCGAAATAGTCGTCCCCGAGTTCCGCGGCCTGATCCTCGGCCAACCCGGAGCCGTCGGTGCCGTTGCTGTCGGCCATCCGAGCCCCGGCGAGGCGCAGGACGAGGTATAGGTCCATCGCACTCGGCTGGTAGGGGTAGATTTCCGCCACCTCGGCGACGAGTCCGGCGGCGGACGACACCTCAATGAACCGTGCGTCCGAATCCAACCGGAACGACAAAACGGAGCCCGTGGGCAACGTTGGGAAGATCCGGATCACTCCCGAGGCCGCCTGAGTCGTCGCGTCCGGGGTCAGGGTCACCGATCCGACCACCGCGGTCCCATTGAGCAGCGAAACCGTGACCGGTCCGGAGAGTTTCTGTCCGAGGATACCGACTGCGGACGCTACGACGCCCGCCTGGACGGTGTGGCTCGATCCCTCGGCCGCGAACGTCATCCGGGTCCCGGCGCTGGCCGTGAGGCTACCGTTAATCGTTGCCTGCGGGTAGATCGGTGAGACAAACGAATGTCCGAGCGAGTCCTTTTCCTGATTCCCACGGGCCGGGGCGAGCAGGTATTGGGAGGTCAGGAACTTTTGAACGCTGAACGCGTGGCTCGTCCATTTCGATTTGCCGGCGAGTTCGTCCGCCCGCTGATCATCCGTCCCGCGGAAGTCCCCGGCCCAAAAGTTAAGCGCCCGCTGGATGGCGTCCCCTGACTGTTTCGTCAGCGTGTTCCCGCCCGTGTATGGTCCCTCGATGTAGTCCGATTTCGACAGCACCTCAATCGACTGGTCGTGGTGCTGGACGATGTAATCGAACGGGGTGTAGAAGACGCCCGCGATGTCCGCAGGGATGTCCGCGCAGAAACCGGTGTAGGTTTTCACCGACAGGCCGTCCCGCAACGGATTGAACGTCAGGGTGTACTCGTACCGCGTGATGCCGTCGCCGAGGTCCGCGCACGTCGTCCCGGTGAGCGGTGGGGTCGGTGCAAATCCACCGTAGGAGTTGCCGTGCGGGCTCGTTAGCGACTGTCGGAGGTAATAGTGCATCCGAGCCGCGGTGAATGCCGGCGACCCGAGAGCGCCCGTCGTGGGATCGAATGCGCCCCGCTGATATTTGCCGAGTGTCCATTTTTCCCACGCTGTTTGCGGCGTGTAAATCAGACCCAGCGTCAGCGGGACTCCGCCCGCACCGGGATCCGTGATTCGCTCGTCCTCAGAATCAATCCCTGCCGCGTCGACTCCGAACACGAACGACGGGAACAGCGACGCTAGATTCGCGCCCTCGTCGTCACCCGGTCCAGAGTCCGGATACTGCGCGTCGGTCGGCGACAGGTGCTGGTAAATGTGATGGAACTCGGCCTGCGGCGGGAACAGGAACCCGCTGGCGTCCGGGTTGCGGAGTTGCCGGAACGCGGAGAGCCAGTAGTAGGCCAACCGCCACGGCCCATCCCCAAGGCCAGACACCAGCCGGTCGTTGATCGCGTTCGCGAGAGCGATCAGGTCCGAGGATTTGATCCGCTCGCCCGGGGTGACCAGGCGAGCGTTCCGGAATGTAATCATGCCGCGTGGTCACCGATCAGGCTTCGGTCATCACGTAGAAAATGTCGTGAGCCACGCCGGAGTATTTCACCTTGGGCGCGGTGGCCGAGCGCAGGTCGATGAGGCAAGGCGCGTCAAGTCCGTAGACCCGGAACGCCTCGTTTGTACCGTCGATGGAGACAGACACGTAATCGGTGGAAAGTGTGGAGTTGGACCGGATCCCGAGCTTTCCGATTGAGGTGATAGCGCCCTTGTCTAGCGAGACATACGAGGCCGTCAGAGTGAGCGTTCCTGAGATCATGTCCGCTCCGGCCATGGTCGAGCCGAACGATACGCCAGAGGTGTTGAGGGTCACGAAGGCTCCACCTTTGGAGCCGATCAAAGTTACTGTTGCGGTTACATCAGCCATATAATTGTTGGTTCAGCCCCAGACGGGGACGTTATCGGTTGAGGAAGTTTGGGAGCCTGATTTCGCGCGTATTGAAACACCGTTGACGGTTCGCTCTATCAGGACGGTTTCGTTTTCAACGATGCGCTGGGAACGCAGGTAGCGGATGACCTGATTGAGAGCCCGCTTTTCAGGCGCAGCGACTCCGGTTTCGCGAACCTCTTGAGGGAGTTGAATCATGTGATGAGTTCGTAAAGGTCATTGTCCCACGCCGCGAAAGCGAAGATCGAAGTTTCCTCGAAGCGCCGTGTTGCAATCTGGTAGTCGAGATTCGTTCCTCTGTTTTTCCATGACCACGACGCGACAATTTTTCCATGCGTATCAACTGGCAGGTTCGCGTCTGGTGGATTGACCGGAACAACTGCCTGAATATCGACAGGGATTCCAAGGAATGAAATCAACGCAGATGTCGTATATGTCACGTCGCGAGCGACGACGCGCAACCGGTTGGGGTAGTTGGAAGAGTAGGTGCGAACCCGAGTCAGAACAGGGCGTTTCGATTCATAGTGTTCGTCACCCGCAAGTAGTTTCAGGAAGACGCGATAACAATTCGGGTAAACAGTCTCAGTGTATGGGAAATCCAAACCGTTCGATGCGGCATCAGCGATGTCTTTTTTGACCTTGCTTATGTTCACAAAGTTGGATTTTTCTGCCAGTTCATGGATCACTGCCGGAATCGTCCAAAGCGAAATCTGAACAAGTTCCTCCTGGATCTGCCAGCGGTCGACGGGGACCTCAGACGATGGATTTGACGCCGTTGCTGGGTCGTTCGCGAACACCGCAATCAACCGGCTTTTTCCGCCGTCAACCGTCGTCGTGATCTTAGCCCCAAACGAAAGCAGCGACGCCCCCATGGTCTTGACGCCAGTTTCGGTTCCCTCGTAGGTGAGTCGCCATGATGCTCCTGCAACGGGATCTGTGCTGATCTCCTGCTCAACGATGTCGCATTGCGCGGCAAGCGTTCCGGATGAGAAGAGGGAGGTTTTCAATTTCCAGCCTCCGTGCCCAGAACGTCTGCCATTTTGCTCACGTCGACTTGCACTTTTGCAAGCGTTTCGGCGGTGAACTTGGTGTTTGCAACGATCGCGTGGTTTGCGTCGCTGCCGAATGTGTACCCGCCGATACCGGCGAGGCTTCCTGTTCCCGGTGATATTAGACCATATGACACCGCGGTAGATTTTCCAGAATCGGACGAGGACCCAGACGAAGTTCGCCGCTTCATTGATCGCGCGTCGGCAGCACGTTTCACCAACGCCTCATCAGGGGCTTGAGTCGATAGGCTCCCATTGATCGCTTGAGCAAGTCCGTCAATCGGTGCCGCAATTAAAGCGCCTAGGTAAGAGAAGAACTGCGTCGTGCCTCCCATTTCTTTCCCCTCCTTCACGCCAGAATTCAAGGTATCCGACGCACCCGCCATGAAGCGGTCAACGAATGACCCGATAGGCATCACCGCTAAGTTGCGCTCCGCTTTCGCGCGTTTGGCCTCCTTCATCGCCTCGATGGCGTCTTTGATATTCTCGTCGTCTATCAGGTTAATAGGTCCAAGCTCCTTCAACTCAACCATGATGTTTTTCAACACCAGAGCGTTTTTCCCAAGCAGCGCGAATTGAGCGGACTCAAAACCAGTGTCCCGGCCTGCCTTTGAAGAGTTCGCGGCAATCATCTTCATGATGTCCACGACTGACTTCATTGGATTGAGAACGTCAGCCGAGTTGATACCCAACTGGCCGAACATGCCGAGCGCCTTGTCTCCCTGATCACCGCCAGCGGACGCCAGCGCCCTGGCCTTCGCGATTCGACCGATGGATCCCGCAACGCTCTCGAATTCCAGCCCGAGCCGGCCGGTGGCCTTCTGGAGCTGTTGAACCTCGGTGTGCGTCAGCTCAAATCGTTTGCCGAGGTGGTCAACTTCAATGGCTGCGTCATGGAGGTCCGAAACCATGTTTTTGACCGCGGCAATCGCGAACGCCGCGGCCGCACCAGCACCAAGTTTTGCGACGAGGTTGCCGGTGAATTTGTCGGTCGCCGACTCCGCACGCTTCAACCCACTTTCAAATCCGCTGGTGTCGAGGCCAAGCCTGCCGATGAGTTGGAAAAGGCCCATCAGTTGTTCCTCCCGATGGCTTCGGCCCTGAGTTGTTCCGCAAGCTCAACCGCAGAGCATCCGCGGCGCTGGCGTTCAGCCTCCCAATGCTCGATCGCGTCGAACCAGTTGGTTTTTTCCTCGCTCTGAATTTCCATCTGCCCACGGGCCTCGGCGAGAGCGCAGAGCAGTTGCCGCGCGGTTCGGATCGGCATAGTCATGGCATCGTCATACCCGATGCCGAGTTCCCCCATCAGCGTCGAGAGCAGATTGACCCACCACGGGGATGCGATGGTACGAGACTCGCCGGCTTTGCCCGATGAGACAACCGACGGACCTGCGGTCTGGTATTTGAACCACTCCACGAAACGGTTGGACTCGTCGGCCAGTGCGAGCCGGCGGCACGCGCGAGCCCACAGCCGAAAGAAAGGCCGCGCCCACCAGCTTGCGAGCCCGCTACGGGCAGCCTGAGTCGATTGCGAGCAGACGAAAATGGCCAGCGACAACTCGGCGAGGTGGTCGCCGGAGTCGATGCCGCACACGAACACCGATTCGAGGTCGGCGAGCAGGAAGACATGCCCGAGGGTCAGCGGTTGGAGCCGCAGTCTCAGGCACGTCACGGGCCGTGCGTCGAGTTTCCAGCAATCGAGCATTGGATCAGGTGGTGATCGCTGCGGTCAGGCCAGTGATGCTGGTGGTGGACATGAATCGTTTCATCGGAAGCGTCATCGTCGCATGTCCTGAATTGCTGAGTTTCCAGGATCCGCCTCCAGAATAGATCCAACGGTTAAGAGTGACACCGCTACCACCGCTGTTGAATGCGCCATACGTACCATCGCACAGCCCGCCAGCGCTGCCGTCGACTGTTCCACCGGCCGGTATGTACGGTAACCCTGTGATCGCAACCGAAGATCCGAGCGCTGGAAGCGGTGCCGACAACGCAGCGAGCGCCTGAGTTGTTGTGCCCTCTGGAACGAGGTCGAATGTGCATTCGAGATACTCACCGGACATGATCAGGCCGGTATATTCACCGGTAGTTCCTTTGATCATATCCTCCTGAGCATGGTGCGTCATGTTGGCGCTTGAAATGTTCGGAGACGTATATCCCGAAATCGCAGACCCCGTTCCGTTTGGTGGATAAAGAACGAAGGTCGCCGGCACACCAAAGACGTGTGCTTTATTGAGCTGGGTAGGAGTTGACATATTGGAAAATTGGTCGGTTGTTAAACTGCGGTTTCAGAAACTGGAGCGCACTCAACCTCCAGCGCGAGAGACGACACCCAAGAGCGGCCGTCGATTGCTAGATTCTGGTCGGTGGCCATGAGCAAAAAGCAGGCGAACCCGGGTAGGAGTGAGAGTGCGGTCACGGCGGTGTCCCGGTCCATGAACAACTCGAAGACGGCGCTGGCATGCTCGTCGTGATCGCCCTCCGTGGTGTCTTCGGCGTTGGAGACCACTTGCAGGTCAATGAAGCATCGCCAGCCGCCACCGGGCCATGCCGTGCGCGTCGCGCGGTCGCAGTGGACGAGGATTTTAGGCAACGGTGTCGAGGAAACCTCGGCGTCGAGATCGTTGCCAGCCGGCCCTCGGTTGACCGTTGGAACGATTGATCCGCCGTCGATCCAATCGAAGCCTTGCTGCGCGAGGTAGTACGCAATCTTCTTCGCGCAGAGATGGGTGATGTTGTTGCCCATGTTATTTCGCGTTGTGACGGTCTGCGTCCTCCTGCATTTTGCGGGCGAGATAGACCTGCATGTCTTTCGTCGCGAAATCAAAACCGGCTTGGAGAGCGGTGACGACGCGCGGGTCGATCTGCTGCCCGGACGGCTTGTTCTCCGTGAGCGTGTAGGTCCATTCCGCAACAGGATCCCAGCCGGATTTCGCTGGCGTGGCCCCGCCTTTTTGCTTCACGCGCGGTCCCGTTTCGGTCGAGCGAAGACCGAAGGAGGCTGCGAGTTTACGCATCGGGATCAGCCAACCGGCTGCCAGAGATCCGACGGCACGAAGACGACCTTTTCCTTTCGCGAGCGCTTCGGCCTGGGTGAGCGGCGGCTGGCCACGGCTCGCGCGGTTCGCTTGAACGAGATTGATCAGGTTGCGGTCTGGCCCGTAGGCGTACCGCCGGACGGTCTTGCCTTTCCTGTTCACACGTTCCGAAACCAGCGAAGCTCCGATTGCAGCCATCACGGCCCCGCGGTCTGCCCTGGGTGTCGCTTGAAACGCGGCCAGCACGATGTCAAAAGCCTTCCGGTTTATGACCTCCGCAATCGTCCGTTTCGTCCGGCCCATGTACTCGATGAGCGTCCGCTGGAACTCCGACTGGTCGATGTGGAGCGTGGGGGTCATCGGTTCACGTCCCCGAGTTCCAGAACGATGTAAGCGCCCTGCATGTTCATTTTCGCAGAGTCGATTCGGTATTGTTTCCCGCGAAATGTGAGGCGCTTCCCGGCCACCGGTTGCCGCAGTTGGTTTTGGTCGTCGGTGTATTCGAGATTCCCGCCGGACTGGTTTTGTAGGTTGCCGCCGTCCTCGGTCCCGATGACCTGATCTCCAGCCGTGGCCGAGCCGGCAGCGGAGTCCATGGTGACGTCGCCGGAATCAGTGGTGATGAGCGTGGTGTCGGAGAGCTTCCAGATCGCCCAGCGAACGAGAAGACGCAGGCCCGGGTTGCCCTCAAATCCGCCCGCCTTGAGCGCGTAGGAGTCCAGCCCATTCGACGGGATGCATGGGATCCAAACGCCGCGCCAGAGAAACTGTTGAGCCCGGGACGTGGAGGCGTCGCAGCGGGCTTCTACCGTTTTCAGTGCTCGTTCGATGGCGGGGGCGAGGCTCATTTACGCTCCAGCTCCAGTTCGAGGGAATTGATTGTCTTCAACGCGTCCCTGCACCACTCCGGCGCTGCCTGCCGGGCTGCCTGCGCGTCCGGTCGAGCCATCAACCGCGCCGAGTTGTCCAGTCGGACGTGAGACTGGCACCCCGACAGGAGCGTCAACCCAAGCGTCAACAGCAGCGTCCTTGTTTGTGCGGAGTTTTTGAGCGTCAGCTTCATTTACTTTTGCGGCGTGCGAGTTGAGGGCGTCGGCGAGTTTTTCAACGAGACCGATTGACGCCGGCAGCATTCTCAGAAATGCGAGGATGGCGGCGATGATGCTCACGGGGTTTTTGTGAGAAGGTGCGCCTTGATCGAGAACAAGAAGTCCAAGAGCCACGCGATGCCCTTGTAAATCGGACCGGCCTCGGCGGCGGCGAGCTTCTTGGCGGCTGCGGAATCAGGACCCATGCCAGCCTCGATCGCGCTGAACATCGGCTTTGCGACAACGCGCACGGTGGCCATGATTGTGAGCAACGTGAGCAACCACGGATGAGTTCCGGCGAACCCCTGGATGAACGGAGCGACCACTGCGCCTGTGGTGTCTGCACCAGCGTATGGAGTCAGGTCTGGGACGGCGTTGGTCTGCGCGTGCGCGACGGTGCAACCGAACATCAGCAAAATGCCGAAGGTCAGTGCGATGAGGTGTCCGATGATACTGGTGTTTTTCTTCATAAATTAGGGGTTGTCTTTGAAATCCTTCCGCATCCTTCGGAAATACCAAATCAAGCCGCAGACGGCCGCGCAGAAACCGACGGCATGCGTCACCACGGTCAGGAATTCGTCCGCAATGTGGACCCATTGCATGCTGACGCCTCCAACGATTGGCATCGCCGCCTTCGCGGTATCTTGAGCGAATTCCTTCATCTGTTTTTCGGAGTTCAATATGACACCGCGGTCAACGGGTTAGTCGCGGTGATGGTTGCATTAGATACCGCTGTAAGATCTAGCACGGCCCCGGTGGTCGGATTCACGAGTTCCATAACGATGCCGCCGTTTGGTGCGCTGGCGTCATAGTAAATGCGCCGAATGACGGCCGCTGTGGTGCCTCCAAGCGTGATACGCTGGCCGAACATGTGAGAGGTGTTGAGGTTCACCGAAGAGGCGTCACCACGAACTATTAGCCCGAGCGTCGGCGTCGAGTAAACCTTGAATGTGTCGCTTCCTGGGCATGATGTTCCTCCTGCGGATATGAAGAATTTAGCCGCTCCAGTAGTTGAAATTAGTAGGTCTCCGGTCGCGTACTCGATCCCAAAAGGGACATTTGTTCCGGTGAAATAGTGGATCCGGTTGACCGGGTTTGATTGGTTGAATGCCGTCGAGAAACCAAAGTTATTCCCGGTTGCGATCAGCTTCGCGTTACCCTGAATCGTCGAAGACGAATCGAAATTTGTGCTGATACCGAATGAGCTTGTTCCGAACTCGTCTCGGGCGTTGTTGTTTTCGCAGATCAGAGCGTATCTGTAGACCGAAGCGTATGTGTCGGAAAAATATGGGATCGGTTCTAGAAACAGAGTCTTGGCTGCAAAGCCTCCTGCGAGCGCGATCTTGGCTAGCTTTGCCGAAAACGAATTATTCCGAATCGTCTGAGTTCCCCTTCCTTTTATATAGCACATGCCGTTGCGGGTGACGTTTCCTTCGACGGCAAGAATCGGAGGGTCGGTTAATTCGTAAGGAGTGTTGAATCCATCGGAACTCGTCAAAGGCTGAGTCTCAATATAGAGCGAAGCGTCGGTGAGCGTGTTATTAGAAACCGTGGTATTTCTCGGGACATTGGATTCACCGCTTACAGGGTAGCCTCCGAAGACGCCGATTCCCATTCCTGGAGCAGCATCGAGGTAGATTCTCTCGACGACGTTACATTGAATGGTCGCGTTCCAAGTTCCGATTGCCAAAATTCCAGCAGACAGAGCGCCAGAGATGTTCGGCGTATTGGTCACGCTCAAATCGAAGACGCTGTTCCCGGAAATCATGCATCGGTTAACGTACTCGACATGGATTCCCTGTGCTGCATGAGTGACGGAGTTGTTCACAATCCTGACATCACTGATCGTTGATGACATGTGGGCCGGAAGTGGAGAATACCCAGAAACGTCAATCCCAAGACCAGCTCCAGTGGTCAGAGTGCTCGAAACACCGTCGATTATGTTTGCCTCAATCGTGACGTTTGAATCCGTCCCTGGTGTGCAGTCCCAAGATATCGCGTCGGAGTTCATCGTGCTGGTGATGATATTCCCGTTGATCATCGCCCGATTTGCGATAGATGAAGAAGCGACTACGCCTTGTCGGATGACGAAATAGGCGCACTGATATGCCGAGCAATCATAGACGTGAAATCTCTGGATGTCCGACGCTGACCCATGATCCATTACCGTGATGCAATACGGGTGATCTGTCGAAGTTCCGAAAAAGTGGACGCGTGAAATGTCTATTTTCCCGGATGTCACCTGTAGTTTTCGTGGGTCCGGCCCATTCGACATCGTGAAATTTCCGCCGCCGTCGATTGTGACTGATCCGGAGCATACGATGTTTCCGATGCCAGAAATGGTTCCCTCGACTCTGACGTGCTCGTATGCCGGTACAGTTACAGTCCCGTCGATTCGGAATGTGTAGCCTGGCGGGAACAGGACATCTGTCCCGGATGCCATCGCGGCATTGATTGCGTCGGTGTCATCGGTCGAACCGTCACCAGCGGCCCCGGCGGCCCGGACATTGACGATACCGAGCGCACCTTTGATGAGTACGCCTGCCGAAATCTTCTTGGTCGTTCCCTTCGACGACATGGTTTTGTCTCCGTACTCGACGAACGGAACCACGTCATATTGCGGGTTTACGCTCGTCGCAGAGTTGAGGTCGGAGACTTTGGCGTCAGCACCGAAGGCAACGCGGGCGATGACGAGCAGCAAGATTGAAAGGAGACGTTTCACGGCTTCGGCACGATCGTTCCGAGGTTGTCGATGTTGGCGTCTGCGACAGTCGGATCGAAAGGATCAGGCTGATTTCCTGACCCGTCAGGGATGAACCCGTCAAGCTGGAGCAGCCTACGGATCGCCGCTAGCGTCCGCGGGTGGAGCGTATAGAGCTGCTGGAACCGTGCGTTGCCGGCGGCGTAGAGCTGTGCGGCGGCGGCGGCCCGGCCCTGCGCCTCGAGGTCGTCGGATAACTTGGCGAGGTACGCCGCGGAGTTTGTCGCCCCGTTCGAACGAGCGATGAAGTCGAGCCCGGGAGTCGCCGGTGCGTTGGTATCTCCGATCAGAGAGAATCCGAGGGAGAATACTAATCCACCGACGAGCGCAATCGCGCACATAGTGCCGATCGAGAGAACGAATTGAGCTAGTTTCTTCATGGGATCAGTTGGTGATAAAGAAGTTGACACGGGTTTCAGCGGTGGGAGCGGTTCCGAGATAGATTGTGAATGAACCCGAGGCGGCAACTGCCTTCACATTCGCTGCCGTCGCATCATTGGTTGCGATGGTGCAGATAATAACCGAGCTGGTTGTAACCAGTGAATCAGTCACGACGAGCGACGTGGCGGCGGCGGCGAAATTGACCGACCCACTGGTTTTGTTGATCGTCTGCGCACCGGTAATTCCGCCTAACGTAATTGTCTTTCCAAGCTGAACGTCCCCAGCGACAACAAGTGTTCCAGCGGAATTGATTGATGTTCCGAAATATCCCGTCCTCGGTCTCGTCGCTCCAGATGCGCCGATGTCAACAAGATTGTCGGAACCAGGAGTGAAATTGCCCGATGTTGTTACGGTCCAATATTTTGCACTGTATCCATACAATCGGAGTCCATAACCCTGCACGGTCGTAAGTGCTGCGGGTGGTCCGTCTGGATTTGATCCCATCACCACTGGCCTATACTGTCCAGTTCCACCCGATTCGGCACCAATATGCAATTCGTTGGTTACCCATTTAAACGTTCCGCGCTCAAAATTGGTCGCATCATAGGCCGTGTTCCACGCCTCGATGACGCTGCCAGCGCCAGTCGCCTTGATCGGGCCTGCCGAATAAATAGCATTCGGACGATTGCCGCTGATCGTTCCAATCGAAGCCGATGCTTCGTTCATGTAGAGGTTTCCGAACTGGTCGATATTCAGGAGCACGGTTCCACTCCCGCTCTTTCCGAAGGTGAAATACTGATTCACCGCATCGAGCAACAAAGTCGGATGGCTCCCCGTGCTAGGGTCTCCGGATTGGATCCTGACGCTTCGGGTTCCGTTTCCGGTCCCTGCGTTTTGGGTTCCAATCGTCAGAGTGTTGGCGGTCGTCTTCCAATCGAAGACCCCAATCTCGTAGTTGTTTCCGTCGGTCCATGTGTTGGCCACTCGCAACGCCTGCGCGGTCGTGTTATTCCTCAGGTCCACAGTATTTGCCGCATCCCGGAAAAGATAGGTGTCGGAATTCCAGTTGAGGGTTGCAGCACTGGCGAGATTTGCGGCCGTGTTGATCGTCGGAGACGTGATGCTCGCACCGGTGGGAATGGTGACCGTACCCGTGAATGTAGGGCTCGCAATCGGGGCATACGTCGATGCCGCGGTCCCGGTCGTCAGGTACCCTGGAACCGTCGGGGAACCAGTGAAGGTTGGAGAAGCCAACTTTGCGTAACCCTGACCAACTACGTAGGCGGTGCTGGCAACCTGCGTGGTCGATGTGTCAACTGCCGCCGTTGGCGTCGTAGGCGTCCCGAGGAGCGATGGGGTGGTGATGCTCGCACCGGTGGGAATGGTGACCGTACCCGTGAATGTAGGGCTCGCAATCGGGGCATACGTCGATGCCGCGGTCCCGGTCGTTAGGTACCCTGGAACCGTCGGTGTGCCGGTGAACGTTGGGCTCGCAAGTTTAGCATACGCCTGATTTACAACATAGGCCGTGCTGGCAGCCTGTGTTGTAGCCGTATCAACCGCTGCTGTCGGAACCGTCGGTGTACCGGTCAAAGCTGGTGAGGAGAGTTTAGCATAACCCTGACCCACTACGTATGCTGTCGTAGCAAGCTGAGTGGTTGAAGTATCAACGGCGGCAGTGGGTGCAGACGGAACGCCGGTCAGAGCAGGGCTTGCCAACGGCGCGTATGTGCTGGCCGCTGTAGCTGCGGTGATACCATCGGAAATGCTGTAACCCGCCAGCGTGGTCGGCGTGCCCGTGATTTTCGACCATACCAAAGAAGAGAGCCATGATGGGTTGGTGTAGCTGAAATCGGACCGGATAACGGTTCCATTGGTCGCGATCTGGCCGAAAATGTTGGTGAAGTTCGCGTTGATCTTCGCCATCGCCGACCGCAGCGAATCACCCGTCTGATCGTTCGGGCTCGACCCGATGTTGACCAGATTCTGCGCGTTGACCGTTGCGGCCAAAAACAGCGCGGATATGAGTCGGAAAATGGAGCGCATGGGTCTTCTATTTTGCGTCTTCAATGCGGGGCGGCCGGACCATAAAAACCGACCGCCCCGCTGAAATGCCACACCGCGCGGAAGACGACGCGACGGGGGCAAGTGACTTACGTTGTCTTCTTGCTCGCAATGAGAGTCACGGAACAAGCGAACGACGGCGTGGTTCCAGCGATGGTACCGATGGCACGGATGAATTTCCGGACGTTGCGCAGGTCGATTTTGAGCGTGGCTGGATCTGTCAGCGCAGCGGTTACCTGCGTGAACGTGTAGCCGCTAACGTCGGCGTAGCTGGAGTCATCGGCCGAATCCTGGATTTTCACGTCCAGAGTCGGAGTAGTGCCGCTGGTAATGCCATTGGCGAGATTGACCATTGCAAGGCCCTCATACGTCGAGACGTTGACGCCTGTACCGGTGGCGGTTGTGGTGCGTGCAGCAGGAGCCAAGAGGGTCTTGGAAGTCGTGCTGCCTGCGATGTCGAAATTGATCATGGGGTGTTATTCCTTTCGGGTTTCGATGGATTACTGAGCGCCGGAATCGGTCGATTTGCAGAACGAAGCGGTGTGGCGGATTCCAACATCGCACCACTGAGTCAAAACCACCTTGATCTGGCCGTTTTCAGCGAGGGAGTACGGGTCAACCACGAGGTCTAGGCCCGCCCACGAAGCGAAAAACATGTCATTCCAGTTTCCGAAAATGACCTGATTGGCGACCGCAGCGGCCGCGCCAACCTGATTGGTGACGATGGCCGGGTAAGAGTTGATCACGCCGTCACCCGGGAACATACCCTGCTGCGCTTCGAAGATGAAATTCGAGTACTGAGAGGAGGCGATCTTGGTCACTACCTTGGTCTTGCCGCGGGTGGCAGGGGAAATGACGTAGGCCGGATTACCCATGAGAGCGTTTCCGGTCGCCACGTTGGTTTCAAAGTCGACGAACTTGCCGTAGGTCGCGGCGCCTCCGAACGTGACATCAGTGGCCGATGCCACCGTGACCACACCCTGAGGCTGGCCGGCGTTGCCGGTTCCGAGCATCGCAGCGCGGTCAATTTCGATCGCGGAAACGAGCTGGAGGTCTTCGCGGACTACACCCTCAACGTCGAGGGATGCCTGCATGACGAGATCCTTCTCGAACGCAGTCGCCGCGACGAGGCGGTGAGGGGTCAGGCCGAGCTGACCAAAAGTCTGGTCAGTCTTGGTCGCAGCGCCTGATGCCGGTAGCCAGTAGGCGGTTGCGCCGCCGGTACCGCGAGGGATGGCGACATTGCCGACGAGCCCGCCAAGCCGACGAACGCCGAGGCGGTCGATGACGGGTCGGTTGCGGAGCAGTTCGATGTATTGCCCACCGAGAGTCTGAGTGCCGACGAGCGCCTGGCCACCGGCAAAACTGGTGACACTGAGCGCACGCATATCGCCATCGGGAACGAACATCCGCTGGAGGATGACCTCTGGGATGAGGAACCCCTTTGGAGCCTGATGAGCGCCACGCCTCAATTCGGCGTGAACTTCGGCCTCTGCACCGTCGAGCTTGACGCCAGAATCAGGAATTCCGGCGAGGATCAGCCGGCGAACAGAGTACCGCTTGATCGCGTTCTGAGCGTCGCGGGTGGAGAAGTCCGGCGCGGTGTCAATCGGGGTCGCCCTGTAGTGGTTTTCGATGACGTGCCGGTTGAAGTCTGCGGCGGATTTCCCTTCGCTGATGAAGCGTTGGGCATCAGCCATCGGGATCTTGCAACGCGCGGCAACGGCGAGGATTTCGCCGGACTCTTTGTTGCGGTCGGAGACAGTGGTAACGGACACAACAGGCGGAACAACGGCGGCGGCACCGCCGCCACCGGACTGCGCAACAACGCCCGCAGCGGCGTCAAGTAGGGTTCGATTCATAGGGGTAAGAAGTTCAACTTTGATCTCCGTTTCGGTTCCATTCGCAGCACGCCCGACGCCCACGGAGTCATCGGCCGGCACGCTGACAATGCTGATCTCGTACGGCTGCCAGGAGCTGATGAGGAAGGTGGAATCATCACCCTCTTTCGCGATCTCCCGGGCGGCGTTGACATTGTAACCAACGCTCACTTTCGTGCGGATTCCATCCGCTACGTCGTCGAAAATCTGTTGAGCCTCCGGGGCCTTGGAAAAGCGAACGGTGGCCATTCCACGGCCGTTCTCGATCCATGCCTTCTCGACGACTCCGATTTGATTATTTGTGTCGTGGTTGAGCAGGAGCGCGGCACCGTTTTCGAGACGCGAAAGGTCGCAATCGCCGGGCTCGAAACTCAAAACTTCCTGACCGAACCAGCGTTTTACGGGTTCCGCGGAGGCGAACGAGAGATTTACAGTCCGCTTGTCGGTATCAATCGAAGCGCGATCAAACGACGCCGAACGCGTCATCGGCCGCATCTTGATGATATTGAATGCCACGACGCGCAGCCTTTATCAAATCACCACCTCTACAAGTCCCGGCTGTTCCAAGTTGTTCTTTTACTCCTCCCACGAACGCACGCCGCGCTTCGGTGCCTCTGGCGTCGCTGGCGCTGGTTCCTCGGCGGCGACGGTTACTTGTCCGACCTGCACCGGGTAAATTCCATCGGCTTTCATCGTCGCGGCTTCCTCGGCCAGCTCTTTCTCGATGTCGTCGAACGATTCGCCGTCGCTGGTTTCCTCGATCACCTTCCGGCGACTGGTGAGGCCGTTGTTGATGAGCAAAATGTTCGCTGCGGCTTCTTTCTGCGGGTCAACCCAGCCCCAGCGACGGCCGCGCCACGTCGGGGCGTTGAATTTGTCGTACTTCGACATTGGGAGACCTACGATCCCTGAAATCATGGCCATTTCGAGCCAGTCAGAGAACACGTCGTCCGCGTAATGGTCGGCAAACCACGATTGCAACACCTTGTACGTGTCCCGCTCGTCCAGGAGTCCGATGCGGGCCGAGGAATAGCTGGTCTGGGAGAGGTCGCCAGTCAGCGATGCGTGAGCCACACCGCCGGCCATCGCCACACCGCGCAACATTGCCCGATGGAACTCCGCAAACGCCGTGTTGGGGTGCTGCGGGTCGAAATTCTTGATGTCAGAACCAAAAGGCAGGCTTGTGAAATCGCCCGGCTGCATGTCGGCGATCTGGGATCCGTCAGCCTGTACGTCGTCGCCCTGATATTGACCGTCCGGGGTGATGATGAACCCGAGTTTTCCAGCCGAAACGCGGGAAGCCACCAGCTCGCACTCTTCGTAATTCCCGAGGTGGTTGAGTTTGGAGATTGCTGAGAACATCCATGGGACTCCGCGGGTCTGTTGCGGGGCGTCCTGAATGTAGAGATGAATGATTTCGTCTGCCGAGATGCGCTCCGTCGGAACCATGTACTCGCATCCGGAATACACCATGAAATCGACCGGGTTTACTTTGCGGAGATGGTAGGCAACCGGCTCGTCCCACTGGTTTTTCTCGACGCCCAGGCGAATGTAATTCCCGTTTGGCAACTGCGTGTTAATCCTCTCGTCGAGGCAGTCCGCGGGGATGATTTGCAGCGCGTACCGGTGGCGATTTCCGTCAAATCCCTTGACCCGGCGGATGAAACATTCGCCATCGACGACAACGGTTCGGATCACCAGCCGTTCAAACTCCGGACGGGTAGTGCGTTTCGAGGTGGTGAAGTTCCGCTTCTTCGAGAAATCGACGAATCCGTTGAAAATCACGCTGTTCGCGTGATCGTCGTAATTCGCAGTGCCATCGTTTGCCCATGAATTGATCGCCTTGACCGTGAGGCTCAGGCCCGCCGGACCGATGATGTTTTTCGTCATCAACCGGATGAACTGGACGAAATAGGCGTCATTTTTTGCGAGCTGCCGGCTCCGCGCCCGCATGATCCGCATGTCCCGGTAAAGGTCGGTATCCGGGGAGACGTTCTGAATCGTGAAGTCCGCGGTCAGTCGATTGACGGCGGCGGCGGCGTAGGAGCGCACGCGGCCTACGTTGCCGTTGCGATTCTGCGGAACGAACCCGAGGCTTTTTGCGAATGATTGGAGCAGTCCCATGCGTCAGGTGGGTCGATTAAAACGAGTGTGGATGGTGTTGCGGTTCCCGAGTCCACGGGCGGCGCGTTCGGCGGCGAGTTCGCGCTGATATTGGACATCCAGCCGGGCGCGAGCGCGGATCACCTCATCAAAGGACCGGTAGGACAGGGCCACCCCATCGACCGTGATGGACAACTCGCCCTGGATCGCGGCGGTCTCCATGTTCGCGTCGAGCAGGTCCAGAATCCGCTTCGTCCGGCTGCGCGGGTCGGCCGTGGAGGTCGCGAGATTGGGCAGCACCGTGAACCGGCCGGAGCCGATGGTGTACGCCTCGGAGCCTTTCGACACCCGGCGTTGCCAGAACCAGAGCCCAGGCGGTACAGCGGCGGTTGTGGCGGTCGCAACGGAGATCAGGAAATCACTCCCCGAGGTCGTAGCGGTCAGAGTCCGCGTGTCGTTGCCGTTGCCGGCGACGTAGTAGGTCAGAATCCAACCGTCGGCCGGAGGGTAATCAGGCAGCGATAGCGTCCACGTCCAGAGATCGCCCGCTGTCAGCGTGTCCGGTTCCAGAGATGGGACGGCGAATCCCATGCGTCAGCGGGTGAGACCGCCAGCGACGCCGACGGAGCGTGGTCCGCGCTGATGAATGACCGCCCGGTTACGGTCTGAATCCTCTGCCCCCGAATCCGAGGTTGCGACGAATAGGGCCGAAACTCGGCCGGCGTTGTGCGGGAACAACGGGAGGGGTGGGACTTGGGGCCGCGGGAGGCACTTCGACAGCGGGGCTAGCGGAAGGAGTGGCTGGACTTTCCGCAACAGGTGATCGTACCGCAGCTTCGGCAGGAGCGGGGTTAGGTCCGATAGGAGTTCCGGCGGGTCGCAGCGCATAGGTTCGCGTCGGAACCGTTGGGCTTTCTACCGTTGGAACAAGGCTGCGCTGTTCCGAGTTGTTCTCCGTATCAGCTACAACCGGGGCCAGTTTCACCGCCAGAATCTTCCAATTGACGTTGAGATGATAGAGCGCAGCGAGCGCGTAAACCGTGGTGTCGAGGGATTCGTTGCGCTTGCCAGCCGCCAGCACCCAAGCGCGAACCGGGCGACCCTTGGACTTCCTGATCTCCCATTCCTCCGAGGTCAGCATCGTGAAAAACTTCTCGTCGAACATCGCCTGCGTGTGGTCGGTGAAATGGTAGTACCCCGGCCCGGGCTCCAACATCTGGAGCCGGTCCATGATGATGCCCTTGGCGGTGTCGGTACCGATAGAATACTGCGGGACGCGACCTTTGTTCCTACGGGACTCACGCGATAGCACCGGCAGGCCCGGGGTCGAAGATCCTTTGCACGCGAACACTCCGCGCGACGATCGATTTTTGCATTGAGCGAGCACGTGATCCTGCCAGTTGCCCGAATCCACGAAGCACCGGTTGACCTGCAACTTTGTCCCGTCTTCGCGCTCCCACTTCTCGGCCAGCAACTCGTCGAGTTCCTTCCATGGCCCATCGGTATCCACCCGGCCCCAGATGACCCGGTGGCAGACTCCCCACGCTTCCTCTCCCAGCCCCCAGGCGTACAGCGTCACCTCGAACCGGTCCTTTTGCACGTCTACACCGGCAGTGATTACGAGCGCGAAGTTTGGCAGCCTGGTGTAGTTCTCGCGCTGGTTGAGGAGTCCTTTCATTGGTACGCTATCCCGGTTGTCGCCGTAGGTCTCGGCAAGAAAAGTGTTCGTCCAAGTTTTCATCCCCTCGCGGCCCGTCGCCTTGTCGTCGATGAACCCCTGGGCCATCTGATGCAACCGATTGCGGAACCCTTTTTTGTGCTTCAACAGCGAGCAGATTCCGTTGAGATGATAACCGCGCTTGCCGCGGAACCTCGCCGTTGCCCGCCACTCACCTTTTCGCACCATCGCAATCCGGTCGGCGTCGGTCAGCGCCTCGCTGCAATGCTCGCAGATGTACCGCGCTGTCTCTGGCTCGTCCTTGTCCCACTGCACCTGGGACCACTTCATCGTTTGGTGCTCACCGCATTTCGGGCATGGGCAGAACCAGCGCCGTTGATCGGAGGCGAGGAATTCTTTCTCGATCCGGGATTCCTCCTTCGTCGTCGGAGTTGACGTCACGAGCACAACGGCATTATGGAACGAGTCGGTCCGTCGGATCGCGAGCGCCAATGGGTCGCCCTCTTTGCCGGCGCTGGCCGGTGCCCGGTCTATCTCGTCGAAAAACAGAACCCGCCGCGGCCGGCCCGCGAGCCCGCTCGGCGCGTTCGCCCCAACGACGACGAGGTTGCCCCCCGGGAATGTTTTCCGAAGGATCGTGTTCCCGCTGTCCCTGCTCCGCGGATCCTTCACACGTTCCCGCAGGCAGGGAGTGTCCCTCACCATCGGGTCGAGCCGTTCCTTTGACCATGCTTCGGCGAGCTCGACCGTAGGCTGGACGATCAGGATTGGAGCGGGCTCCGCCTGGACGAAAAACCCGATGACGTTGTTTCCGATCTCCGTTTTCCCAGTCTGGCTAGCGAACATCAGGCACGTCGATTGAACCAGCGGGTCAACCACTGAATTGGTAGGCTCGATCTGGTAGGGAATCAGGGATGACCGGTAGCGCCCAGGTTGCGCGGATCCCTCCGGACTCAACACCCGATGCTCGTCAGCCCACTCGATCGGTGTCAGCCGGGGCGGCGGAGTCAGGATCCTGATCAACCGCTTGTGAATCGCCTCCAATGGGTGATTTTCGGATCTGGTCATAGGTCAGCTTCTGCATGTCGCGGAGCATGTCGTCTTTGTCCTGCTGTTCGCAAGGCAGCGCCAGAACCTTTTCCCGCAGCGCGATGAACAAACCCTCGCAATACCGGTAGACATCCTCCGACTTGACCAGCTCCTTCCGGCGCTCCTGGTTCTCCATGTCGATCTGGTCAGCCTGGAGCCTGGTCTTCCGCAAGTCTTCGGCTTCCTTCGATCCGTAGAGCGCGGCGACGATCTGCGCGGTGGCGAACCGGCCGTCTTCACCAGCAATGGCCAGCCCGGTCGAAAGCGCACGCTCCAACGCCCGGCGATCGCAACCGAATTCACGTGCGGCGACGTGTAGCGTCCAGCGGATTATCTCTCGGCCAATGCCGGCACGACGAGGCTTTTTTGGTTGGGACATCGCTATTTTTGGCTGTCGCTAGAGAATCAACGCAATCGGGTCCCCCCCATCAGGCCACACCCCCGGAAAGGACCCGCGCTATCGGTCACAACACACCATTCCCGCCGCAGTTCGGGCACACCGTCTTCTGCGTGTCGATAGCGTCGATTGTTCGGATGATTCGGTTCTGGAATTTATCGTTTGTGGCGATCATGGCGAGTGCGGTTGTGATGCTGTGGGCAATGGTGTCGAGATGTCGATTGCCGAGGAATGCCGCCACTTCCTCACGTGTGGCCGTCTGATGCTCCGTGGCGATTACGCAGAACGCGTGGCGAGCGACGCACAAGCTCTCCGCTCGATTGCGTGAGACGATAGCCTCGGGGTTTACCCCAAACACAATCGCGACGGCGCGGAGTGCTACATGGAGGTGAGTGGTGGAGGGTGGGGTCATGCCGCTTCTTTCAACGCAGAAATCGGATCTGATTTGCTCGGGTGATGTTTTGAATCTTTCCGTCGCTTTGCTGGACAAGGTTGACCGTTGCCATGGCTGTGTAAAACGCTTTGCCGAGGTCGTGGTAAAGCTTCGCCTTCACCCGTTGCTGTTGCGCGATGGCTTTGAGTTCTGCGGTGGTGAATTTATTCTGTTTGGTCTTCATAAATTACGATGCTCCTTTCAATTTCGGTCCATAGTCCGCAGCTCCGGAGAGATCGACCCAGGACATCAGGCAGAGAGGGTGGACGTTGCCGTAGCCGTAGAGGGTGTAGTGGGTGGACGGGTTTCCGCCGTTGTTGTTGGTCATCGCGTTGAATGGATTTGAGGGTTTCGATTGGTTGAAAAACCTAGGTTGGCGACGTGCTCCTGAAAACGGAGGCGCATGGCTGGAGTGAACCACCGTTTCTCGTTGAGATGGAACATCCAATCACGAGCGTCGGCATTGCTTTTGATCGTGCTGTTCGGGATCTCATAGCTTCCGCCGTGGCCGGTTGGGAAGCTGATGAAGCTGTTGGGTTTGTTTTTCATTCGGTGATGCCGTTGGAGATTTTGAACGCTCTCGATTCGACCCACGATGTGTCGAGGTTTGGGTCTCCACCTTCATTGAACGCTTTTTCGATCTCATGCGCGGGAACCAACCGCTGCCATTGGCCGTCCCATTGATCGACGGTGACGTGTTCTTCGATAAAAGTTTCGCAGGCGGGAACGATGAAGCCGAGACCACTGACACCTCGAGTGACCCACAGAAGGTGGACGATCCCGGTTGCATCCTTGCGCCAGAAATGAGGCCCCGGCTGAGTCGGTGATCTACTGATCCATTCTTCGTTCATTCGATAATCTCCGATTTCCGAGTTTCAAACCTGCAAAATGTTCCGTGATAGGTGAGTGGAACAAAACCGCATTCACCATCCCGCTGTTTGGCGACGAGCAGGGTAGCTTCTCCATGGGGTTCCTTCCGGTCCCGGTGGAGTAGGGTCACCACGTCGGCGTCTCGCTCGATCTGGGATGAGTCGGCAAGATCGGTCAACTTCGGCAAGCGCCCTTTCTCCTTCTCATTTTCGCGACTGAGTTGAGCGAGGCAGAACATCGCAACGCCGGTTGAAGCGGCAACCGCTTTCAGCTTCTCCGATACGTCAGCGACCTCATAGGTGCGTTTCTCATGCCGGGTTCCGGGGCGGATTTTTTGGAGGTAATCGACAACGACGAGCTTGATGCCGTGCCGGCGGACGTTGCTTCGGATCGCGGCAACTATGGAATCAATGTTTTCACCTCGGGAAGCGTCGTGGAAATGGAGCTTTGAGCGGCTGATCTTGTTCCCGTGCTCGATGTTTCTTTTCCACTGCTGCTCGGTGAACTCCGCTCGCTTCATGTCCTGCATTGGCGTTCCGGTCACATCGGACATCAGTCGGCGCATCAGGGCTCTCTGGCTCATTTCACAGGTCACAACCAGCGTCGGCCAATCGTTTTCGAGGCAGGCATGGCGGACGATGTTCATGGCAATTGCGGTCTTGCCGATGGATGGGCGGGCTCCGCACAGGAACAGCTCACCGAACTGCATTCCGTCGGTCATCGAATCCAGTTTCCAGAAGCCGGTTGGAATCCCCGAGAGCTTCCCTTTGAGTGCTTCGCGACGCTGTAGGTCGTCGATGAACTCCCGGACAACCGTCTTGCCGTCGCATGATACCGCGCTGTGCACCGTGGATGGGGCAATGCCGGCTTCCAACTCCGCAACGAGGGTTTCGGGCGTCTTTTGCCTATCGGCGCTGTCGTGGGCCATTTTTAGCGCGGCATCGCGCAATGTGCGGCGGCGGTGAGCATCCCGAATGCCCTGGGTGTAGTAGGGATGGTTTGAAGCCCCGGGGACCGATGCCATGGCCTGTTTCCAGAATTCCATTGGGGCCGGCCGGTTGCCATTGCGTTGCGCCCAGCCGCGCTGCATGGCCGTCGGCGTCGGCGTAGAGCTTTCGGCGACCAAAGCCAGCATCACCTCGAAAGAGTCCCGCACCTCGTCGTTGAACAGCATCGACGGCGTGACGGTTGCCCCAATGTCCGAGGCAATCGCGAGGTTTGCCCGCAGACAGCAGCCAAGGAGCCCAATCTCGTCGGCTTCGGAATAGTAGGCGTCCGCCATGGGTCAGCTTTGGGCGAAATCGACCATTTCCTTCTCGGTCATCTTCTTCCAGTCCTGTTGCACTGGTTGACCAACGGGCGTGAAGGTTGAGCCAGAGACTGGATCGACCGCTTCTCCGCGCGCTGCGTAGTAGCCGTCGAACTTCGACTTTGCGAACAAGGTCTCAGGACGGAGGAATTCACGCATCTTGGGGTCTGGCTTCCACCTGAGGCATTGACGCTTAACCATCTCGATGACGCCTTCCTCGGTGACATCGACCTCCTGAAGCCGCGCCATGATCGGTTGAAGCGTCGAGTCAACCGCCCGGTAACTCCGACCGCAGGCAAGGTTCAACGTGGAGAGGACACGTTCTGCTGATTCTCGGAGAAGGGATTTCTCGGAAGAAAGTTTCTGAACTTCCGGAGCGTCTTTCGCGACTCCCCTCCCTGTTCCCTGTTCCCTGTTCCCTGTTCCAAGGCTATTTTTCTCGACTCCTCGCGAATCCTCAACGAATTCCGGAATCTTCGACGGAGAAGGCTTGTCTATCTTCTGATGTGACAACCACTTGGGGATATCCAAGAAAGACTCCCCTCCGACGCAATAACGGCGAATGCAGCCAGCGTCCTCCAATTCGCTCAACCATCCATCCAAGAGGCTTCCAGCGTCCTCATCGTAGGGGAAAAGACGGCTCGCGAGGAGTCGAGAGGAGGCGCGAGTCCTACCCGAATCATCGCAAGATGAGAACAGGCCGACGAACAGAAGGCGGGCGTCTCGGGATACCCGACTGAGTGTTTCGGATTCCCAGAACTCCGGCTTAATAGTGCGGATTCTCACGCCGACACCTCGCAGAGTTGAGATTGATAGATCGTAATCAACCGCTCCGAGTAGGACTTTTTCATTCCAACCTCCAAAATCCCCGGTCCAACCGCCACCTGGTCGAAGAGGCGAAGCGCGGCGTGAGGGACGCCGTGGAGCCATCAGGTAGCGGCTGGGTCGGGATTTCTGTGGTGTTCATTGCTTCTTTCGGCTTCGACGCCGTTCTCCGGTGTTCACCGGATAGACAGAGCATTCAGGTTTTCGGAGGGTTGACAATGGGAAGTGTTGAACTTTCGTGCGAGCGCGGAAACGAAATGAGCCCACGCCTCACACCGACGGCAACCAAATGGTGCGCGTCGCGGATGAGGCCCAGTTTCTCAGCGACGTGGAGTTTTTCCTCGGGTGTCAGCGGTTCCGGTTTCTTGGAATACTCGGGTGAGTTGTGCTTGCGGGTGTGGGAGACGATCATCGCATTGCAGGGGGGTTGAGGCCGTTGACAGGTTGAGATTTACACCCGGACGCCAGTGACAACAAACAGGCTAGAGTCAGGATCGTAACGAGTGATCGAAGTGGGGTCTTCACAGGATTGAGGTTCAAAAAGATACCAGTGCCCGTCGTCGAGTCGGACGATGTTTTCTGCGTGTGAGGTTGGGATGTTGTTGAGATCGCGCGGACCGGGTTGATACAGAACGCCACGGGCTTCACCGAACGAGTGGGGCACCGTCCAGCCGGCACATAGACAGGCAAGGTCAGCCTCAGCGGCTGCGAGACGCACGAACTGTTTGCAGATAAAACTGGGGTCAGTGTAGTCCGGTCTGATGTCAGCGAAGTAGGTGCCGAATTTAAGGATCCAATCTATCGACGGAAGGCCCACGTCGAGGCCGGCGTTGAGAAGCTCGATGTGTTCGACCGGAATACGGAGCGCAACGAGTTCGTGGAGCAGTTGGGTTGAGGGGATGGTTGGTGGGGTCATGCAGCCTCCGTGAACAGGTCCTGCCTCAATCCATCGGCCTTGGTGAGGTTTCCAACCGCTTCCTTGAAGTAGCTTGCCTTCAACTCTGCGCCGATGAACTTGCGGCCCATCTTCACCGCGCAGTAACCCTCGGATCCGATACCCATGAATGGAGAGAAAACGGTGTCACCCTTGCCGCTCCAGAGGAACACCGCGCGTTCGATCACGTCGAGTTGCAGCGGGCAGATGTGGCGCTCATCGGAAGCCTCGCGCCCGTCTTCACCATTCAGCACGCGCCCCTGGTCAATCTCCATCCACACCGGGCTGGCGATCTCCTGCCAGCGGTCGAGGTTGAACTCGTCCTTGGTGCGTTTGATCGGCACCGGATTCTCGCCGGGCTTCCGGAACACAAGCAGATAATCAGGAACGCCGACGCGGGAATTGGCGGAGTCCAAGAGCAGCGTCTTGTAGAGCAGGCCATGGGCCTTTGTGCGCTGCATTTCGGTGACGGGTGATTTCCAGATGGTGATGCGCGAATGAAACATCCAACCGCTCGACCGGAACGCTTCCGTGATCTTCGTGGAGAAATCCTTGAGCTCAATGGATCCGTCCTTCCACTTCGTCGAGAGCAGGTCGCAGCAATGAACCGCGCACTCCCGTCCCGGCATCGTGATGCGGGTCAATTCGTCGATCAGATAGCCAAACTGCACCATGAAAGATTCCATGCCGTCGCAGTTGCCCATGTCCTGCACGTCGGACGAGTAGGTGAACAGGTCAGCGAACGGAGGGGAGAACACGGAGAATCCAATGGAGTCCGATGGCAGAGTCTTGGCAACGCGCACGCAGTCGCCATTGTGGGCCGTCCAGTTCTCCGACGTGGTAGTTTCGATGGTGTCGTTCATCACGATTGATTTGTCAGTTCCGACGAGATTGTTTCGGGTGAATTTCACAAGCTCATGCATGGTTTCATGCTTGGCGTTTTTGTTCATTAGGTTGGCGAACACGGCACGCTCGCAATCTGTCATCACGATGTAGCGATTGACCTGCCGCGTCTGACCGAAGCGATGAATCCGTTTGCCA
>CAINEA010000068.1 GCA_903847525.1 uncultured Acetobacteraceae bacterium
CGGCCTGCGTCTCGATGACCGGGAGGGCGGTCAGGCTGCCGGCGCCGAAGGCGTCCGACATCTTCGCGGCGCGTTCCAGCAGGCGGGAATGCAGATAGAACACGTCGCCCGGATAGGCCTCGCGGCCCGGCGGGCGGCGCAGCAGCAGCGACATCTGGCGATAGGCGACGGCCTGCTTGGACAGATCGTCATAGAAGATGACCGCATGGCGGCCGTTGTCGCGGAAGAACTCGCCCATGGTGCAGCCGGTATACGGTGCGAGGAACTGCATCGGCGCCGGATCGGACGCGGTGGCGGCAACGACGATGGAGTATTCCATCGCGCCGTTTTCTTCCAGCGTGCGGACGAGCTGGGCAACCGTGGAGCGCTTCTGGCCGATCGCGACGTAGATGCAATAGAGCTTCTTGCTCTCGTCGGTGCCGGAGTTGGCGAGCTTCTGGTTGATAATGGTGTCGATGATGACGGCGGTCTTGCCGGTCTGGCGGTCACCGATGACCAGTTCGCGCTGGCCGCGGCCGATCGGGATCAGCGCGTCGATCGCCTTCAGGCCGGTCTGCATCGGCTCATGCACGGATTTGCGCGGGATGATGCCCGGCGCCTTCACCTCGACGCGCATGCGGGTCACGTCGGTCAGCGGACCCTTTCCGTCGATCGGGGTGCCGAGGCCATCGACCACGCGGCCAAGCAGGCCGTTGCCGACGGGCACGTCCACGATCGAGCCGGTGCGGCTGACGGTGTCACCTTCACGGATAGTGCGGTCGTCGCCGAAGATAACCACGCCGACATTGTCGGTTTCGAGGTTCAGCGCCATGCCGCGCAGGCCGGCGCCAGGGAATTCGACCATTTCACCGGACATCACGTTCTGCAGCCCGAACACGCGGGCGATGCCGTCACCGACGCTGAGGACCTGACCGGTCTCAGCAACGTTGGCCTCGGTATCGAATGCAGCGATCTGCTTCTTGAGGATTTCCGAAATTTCGGCGGGGCGGATGTCCATCAGGCGGCTCCCTTCATGGCGTACTGCAGGCGCTGCAGCCGGGATTTGAGACTGGTATCATACAGACGGGCACCGATCCGAACGACCAGTCCGCCAAGCAGGTCGGGCTCGACCTGCTCCAGAATATTGACGTTGCCGTAGCCGGCCTCGATCAGTCGTGCGCGCAACTGCTGGCGCTGCAGGTCGCTGAGCGGGTGGGCTGAGGCGACGCGCGCCACGACCACGCCGCGCTTCTGCGCGACGAGTTCGGCGAATGCATTGACGATCGAGCGCAGGATGCGCAGTCGGCGGTTGTTGGCGATGACGCCGACGAAATCGCGGACCGGCTTGCTAAACGCGTACGAGTCCATCACCGCGAAGGCGGCGGCGCGACCCTGATTGATATCGATCAGCGGAGATGCGAGGAGGCGGCGGAAATCCGCACTTTCATCGATCAGCTTGCCCAGATTGGTCATTTCCAAGACCACCTGATCGAGCTGGTTCACATCCTCGGCATGGGCATAAAGCGCCGCTGCATAGCGGTCGACCACTCCCCCGCCAGATGAAATCGTCGTGCCGCCCGATGCCACGCTTAAGTTCCCGCCACGATTGCTGTTCCATCCCAAGGCCGCGCTTGGCGTGGCCGTGTGTATCCGAGTGCCGCGTTTGGCGCGACCGTCAAAACCCGCTGAAGAGATCCGCTCTGCAACCGGCGCCCGGCGTCTAGCATGGGGTTTTGGGGTGCGCAACACGGCGGGGGAAGCTTTGTGACAGGTTTCAGTGGAGACACGCGGGTTACTGCGAATCAGGCTGAACGCGCGCCGTCGAAACACCAATCCCGCTTCGGCCGGATAGGCTTTCCTCACAGAAACGACACCGGGTCCACGTCCACATCCACCCGCGCCCCATGCGGCACTTTCACCCGCGCCAGCCAGTCGCGCAGAATCGGCTGCACCGCCACGTCCCGCCGCGTTTTTAGCAGCAGCCGCCGGCGATGCCGGCCGCGCAGGATGGAAAGCGGCGCCGGGGCCGGGCCAAGCACCTCCAGCCCGTTCCCCCTCGGTGCCGCCTGGCCCAGATCGCGGGCGAGGCGGTCCGCGACCTCCATGTCTCCGGCGCTGACGATCAGGGCGGCCAGGCGGCCATAGGGGGGCCAGTGGCCGGGGCGGCGCATCGCGGCTTCGCGCGCCATGAAGGCCGCCAGGTCGCCGGCTATGAGGGCCTGCATGACCGGGTGTTCCGGTGAGAAGGTTTGCAGCAGCACACGGCCGGGGGCCTCCGCCCGCCCTGCCCGGCCGCCGACTTGGTGCAGGAGCTGCACGGTGCGCTCGGCGGCGCGCAGGTCTCCGCCGGCGAGGCCGAGATCGGCGTCGACAACGCCGACGAGGGTCAGATGCGGAAAGTGCCACCCTTTCGCCACAATCTGTGTGCCGATGATGAGATCGATTTCGCGCGCCGAGATCGCCCGCGCCGCCTCGGTGGCGGCGTGTGGGCCGGGCATCGTGTCGCTGGCCATGACCAGAACCCTCGCATCCGGGAATTTTTCCGCCGCTTCCTCGGTGATGCGCTCAACCCCCGGGCCGACCGGGATCAGGCTGTGGACGGCGCCGCATTGCGGGCAGGCCTCGGGGATCGGAATGGTGTGGCCACAATGGTGGCATTGCAGCAGGCGCCGGGCGCGGTGCTCCACCAGCCAGGCGGTGCAGTTCGGGCAGTGCATCCGGTGGCCGCAGGCGCGACACAGGGTCAGCGGTGCATAGCCGCGGCGGTTGAGGAACAGCATCGCCTGCTCGCCGCGGCCGATCGCCTCGCGCACCGCCGCCACCAAGGGCGGGGCCAGGAAATGGCCGCGTTCGGGCGGGTGCATGCGCAGGTCGATCGCCGCGACGTCGGGCAGCGACGCGCCACCGTGGCGGGAGTGCAGGGTCAGGTGGCGGTAGCGGCCGGCGTCGACGTTGGCCACCGATTCGAGGCTGGGGGTGGCGGAAACCAGCAAGGCGGGTGCGCCGCAGAAGCGGGCGCGGACCACGGCCATGTCGCGGGCGTTATAGACGACGCCCTCTTCCTGCTTGAAGGAGGTCTCGTGCTCCTCGTCGACAATGACCAGGCCCAGATCGGGGAACGGCAGGAACAGCGCGGAGCGCGCACCAACCACCACCTGCGCGCGGCCGTCGGCGGCCGCGGCCCAGGTGATCTTGCGGATTCGCGACGACAGGTCCGAGTGCCAGACGGCGGGGGCGACGCCGAAGCGGGACTCGAACCGCTCGAGCCATTGCGACGAGAGCGCGATCTCGGGCAGCAGCACGAGCACCTGGCGGCCCTGGCGCAGGCATTCGGCCATCGCCTCCAGATAGACCTCGGTCTTGCCAGAGCCGGTGACGCCTTCGAGCAGGGTGACGGAGAAGGTTCTCGATGCGACGGCCGCGCGCAGGGATGCAGCGGCCTCCGCCTGTTCCGGCGACAGGGCCGGACCGGGGTGATCCGGGTCCGGTATCGCGAACGGGGCGGTGGGGGGCAGCACGACCGGCGCGAGCAGCCCGGCCTCGGCCATGGCGCGGACGGTGGCGATCCCTACCCCGGCCTGTTTTGCCAGTGGGCCGGTCGGCAGCGCCCGCCCGCCTTCCAGGGCGGCGAGGACGCGCGCGCGGGCCTCGGTGATGCGGATTTCGGGCCGGGGATCGGCGGCGCGCCAGCCGGCATGGGACGATGCGCTGGCGGGGCGGACGACGCGGAGCGCCATCGCCATCACCTCGCCGGGCGGGGTGAGCGTGTAGGCGGCGATCCAGTCGATGAAGCGGCGCATCGGCTCGGCCATCGGCGGCGTGTCCAGGCGCGCGACCAGCGGCTTGAGCTTGTGATCGGGCACGCTTGCGTCGGACGGGCCGTCCCAGACCACGCCAACCTCCTCGCGCCGGTTCAGCGGCACCAGCACGATTTCGCCGGGGGCGACGGTGAAGTCCGGCGGCACGCGGTAGTCGAACGGGCCGGCGAAGGGGTAGGGCAACATGACCGGGACGCGCGTGCCCGGGACCCCTAATGCCAATCGGGGTGCCAATTCGGGCGCATCTGTGCCGCGAGAGCTTCGCTTCCTGTCCGCGCCCGCCATCCTATATAACGACTCCATCCTTTAGGCCTGATCCCCAGACGTAATCCCATACCGGACCCAGTGCATGAAGTTCTTTGTCGATACCGCCGATACCGCCGAGATCACGGCGCTGGCCGCCAGCGGCCTGCTGGACGGCGTGACCACCAACCCGTCGCTGATCGCCAAGTCCGGGCGCAAGATCCTGGACGTGATCGCGGAGATCTGCGCGATCGTGCCCGGGCCGGTGAGCGCCGAGGTGGCGGCCACGGAGTATGACGGGATGATCCGCGAGGCAAATGTGCTGCGTGCCATCGCCAAGAACGTGACCGTGAAGCTACCGCTGACGCCGGACGGGCTGCGCGCCTGCCGCACGCTGGCGGACCAGGGGACGATGACCAACGTCACGCTGTGCTTCTCCGCCGCCCAGGCGCTGCTGGCGGCCAAGGCCGGGGCGACCTTCGTTTCCCCGTTCGTCGGGCGGCTGGACGATATCGGCCAGAACGGCATGGACCTGATCGCCGACATCCTGCAAATCTTCGACAATTACGACGCGCTGAAGACCGAGGTGCTGGTTGCCTCCGTCCGTCACCCGATCCATGTGATCGAGGCGGCGAAGCTCGGTGCGCATGTCGCCACACTGCCGCCGGCGGTGCTGCGCTCGTTGTATAGCCACCCGCTCACGGACAAGGGCCTGGCCTCCTTCCTGGCCGATTGGGCGAAAACGGGTCAGAGCATCACTTGAACACTGCAAACCCGATCCCCGGCACGGAAAACGTGGCGGCTCCGCTCGACGAGGCGATGGTCGCGGCGTTCCTGCGCGAGCACCCGGCCTGGCTTACCGAGCATCCGGAGCTGTACCGGGTGCTGACGCCGCCCGAACGCGTGCATGGCGAGGGGCTGGCCGACCACATGGCGGCGATGCTGCGCGCGGCGCGCGAGGATGCGGCGGAAATGGCCGCCCGCGCCGATGGCGTGCTGGCGGCCGGGCGTGCCGCCGCGGGGCTGGCGCAGCTGGTGCAGGAGGCGGTGCTGGCGCTGATCCGGTCCGGCGATCCGGCGGAATGCGTCAATCATGAGCTGGCGGGGATCCTGCGGGTGGATCAGGCATCGCTCTGCGCGGAGGCGAACCCGCCGGGTGGGGGCCTGCGCAACGCACGGGAACTGCCGGCCGGCAGCGTGGACCGGCTGCTGGAGGGGCGCAGCGTGGTGTTTCGCGCCCAGCCGACCGACACGAAGCTGCTGCATGGCGAGGCGGCGGCGCTCGCGAACTTCGATGCGCTGGTGCATATCCCCGGGGCCGGGGCCCCTGCCCTGCTGGCGCTGGCGACGCGCGATCCGCGGGCGCTGGATCCTTCCCAGGGCAGCGGCGCGCTGGCGTTTCTGGGGCGGGCCATCGCCACGGCGCTTGGTCGTTAGAAGCATGGGGCGCTGACGCATGACCGGTGAGGAGGCTAGGAAGGCGTTCCTCGGCTGGCTGGGCGATGAGCGCCGAGCGTCACCGCTGACGGTGGAGGCGTATGGCACCGATACCGCAGGGTTTCTCGGATTTCTGACGCGGCATCTGGGTGCGGAGCCGGATTTGACGGCGCTGGCGGCGTTGCGCCAGGCCGATCTGCGGGCGTGGCTGGCCTCCATGTCCGCGGAGGGCGCGGGCAACTCGACGCGGGCGCGGCATCTGTCGGCGGTGCGCAGCTTCTTTCGCTATCTGAACC
>CAINEA010000069.1 GCA_903847525.1 uncultured Acetobacteraceae bacterium
ATACCCCATCTTTCCAATCCCACTCTCTCCGCTTGCCTGCCCGCTTGCCAGTCATAAGGTTATGATTGGCAGGCAGTAACAAATTCGAGGTTCCCTCGAAAATTCCCGGTTGTGACGTTTTGTAGCGGGAAGATTCTCCGAGGATCCCGAGTCCAATGCCCCGTTGGAGATGGGCCAGAGCGCGGTGTTCAGGATATGCGGTTTTCGGGGGCACGGGGCGGTGCGTGAGTATTCTAATGGACAAACGCCCGGCATGGCGTTAGCCTATGTTCAGTAGGTTCGTCGAAATCGAATCAGATTATGCGCCAGAGGCGCCGCATAAGGCAGAATCGCCACCGTCTCGGCGTTGAAGAAGTTACTGTTCCAGACGGTCAACAATCCCATTAGCACGGGAAGGTTCTGTGCCAGTGGCGCCGTGCGGAAATGTTCGTCCATGGCATGAAAGCCGGAAAGCATTTCATGGAAGGCCGCTGCCCCGATCGCGATCATCGTCGACAGGCCGATCGCCGAATCCATAGAGTAGCGACCGCCGACCCAATCCCAAAAGCCGAACATATTGACTGTGTCGATGCCGAACTTGGCGACCCCGGCGGCGTTGGTGGATACCGCGACGAAATGTCGGGCAACCGCTAAGTCGCTGCCCAGGCCGGACACGATCCAGTCGCGTGCCGTTGCCGCATTGGTCATCGTTTCCAGCGTGGTGAAAGTCTTGGAAGAAACGATGAACAGCGTCTCTGTCGGATCTAAATCGTGTGTCGCCTCGGCGAAGGCCGCGCCATCGATATTTGCGACGAAGCGGAAATTCATCGTGGGATGGCTGTGGGACCGAAGGGCTCGGTAGGCCATTTCCGGCCCGAGGTAGGAGCCGCCAATGCCGATGTTAACCACATTGCGGATCTGTTTTCCGGTATGGCCCAGCCACGCTCCGTCGCGCACACGGGTGGCGAAATCGGCCATCTGGTCCAGCACCACGTGCACGTCGGCGACGACATCTCGACCGTTGACCTGGATTTGCGAACCGCGCGGCGCCCGCAGCGCGACGTGTAAGACGGCTCGATGTTCGGTGAAATTGATCGGATCACCGGCAAACATCGTATCCCGGCGCTTCGCCACCTCGCACTCGCTGGCAAGCTGGACCAGCAATTCCATCGTCTGCGCGGTGATGCGGTTTTTCGAATAGTCCAAAGTCAGTCCGGCGGCCTCCACGGTGAACCGGGCGGCCCGGCCAGCGTCCGCGCCGAACAGCTCGCGCAGATGCATACCCTGAATATGGGCGTGATGTGCCTTCAAGGCTTGCCATGCAGGCGTCTCGGTCGGAGGCAGGGTGGCCACCATTTCGGTTTCCTCTGTAAAATTTCTTACGGAATTCGGTTGTCCGTCTGCTTCTATCCGAACGGCCCGGCTAGGCAGTTCCGTCCGGCGCCTCGCTTGCCACTGTCGGATTGCGCCATGGTCCGTCGACTCCAATCAGTTGCTCGGTTTCACTTGGCCCCCAACTGCCGGGTTCGTAGATGTACAGCGGTGTCTGATCATCCAGTATGGGCTCCACCACACGCCATTGGGCATCGACGATATCCTCGCGTCCGAACATGTCTCCCACCCCGTGCATCGCATCGCTGAGCAACCTCTGATAGGGCAGTACGTGAGCCGCCTGCTGTTCGGTCAGCAGCATTTCCACATCGCTACCGACCATGCGCTCCCCCGGTTGCTTCACCCGCACGCCCATGCCGATGCTGACATCGGGGCTGATGCGAAACCGTAAATGACCGGAGGACGACGGCACCAGTTCGCCGAAGGTCTCGCGCGGCGGTCGTTTGAAGTCCACGATGACCTCGGTTGCGGTAACGGGCAATTGTTTTCCGGCGCGGATATAGATGGGCACATCCGCCCAGCGCCAACTATCGATCTGTAGCTTTACCGCCACGAAGGTTTCCGTCGTCGATCCCGGCCGCACCCCGGAGATCGCCTGATATCCGGCATATTGCCCACGAACTACATGCGCCGGATCCAGTGGGCGCACAGCCTTCAACAGAGCGGCTTTCTGATCGCGCACTGCCTCATGTTCCTCGCCGGTGGGCGGGTCCATCGTCAGATGTGCAAGCACCTGCAGAAGGTGATTCTGGACGACATCCCGCACAGCGCCGGTTTCATCGTAGAATTTGCCACGGTCCTGCACCCCGAACGCTTCGGCCATGGTAATCTGGATGCTGCGCACGTGATCGCGGTTCCAGATCGGTTCGAACATCGAGTTGGCGAAACGCGTGTAGAGGATATTCTGCACGGGTTCCTTGCCGAGGTAATGGTCGATCCGGAAGATATTTTCTTCCGGAAAGAGTCGGGACAGAACGCGGTTCAGCCTATTGGCGGATTGCCGATTGTGGCCGAACGGCTTTTCGATCATCAGCCGCGCGCCGCGCGCCGCGCCGGATTTTGCAAGAGCCTCGCCGACGGTGGCGAACAGGCTGGGTGGCACGGCCAGGTAATGCAGCGGCCGGATTGCCTCCCCCAATTCCTGGCGTAACCGGGTGAAGGTGGCGGGGTCGGTATAGTCGCCGTCGACATAGCGCAGCAGCCCCAGCAGTCGCTCGCTGGCGGCTGCGTCCGTCAGGCCGTGAAGTCGGAGACTGTCGGCGGCGCGTGCCTTGAGTTGCTCCAGCGTCCAGCCGGCGTTGGCCACGCCGATAATCGGTATGGCCAAGCCTTCATCGCGCACCAGCCCGAGCAGTGCCGGAAAGATCTGCTTATAGGCAAGGTCTCCCGTGGCGCCGAAGAACACGATCGCATCCGATGGCGCTGCGGATGGGGCGTGCTTCACCTGATTGTGCTCACGTGGATGCGATGGCCCATCTTCGGTACTATGTCCTGTGGATACGACATTCCCGGTCCTTGTTTCCCTGCGATGCCGGATGGCCGGCGCGCTGCCGATCCTACTACACCTGTTCCTGCCGGCCCAATCCGCCGAGGAAGGGGGCATCGGACTGCATCATTTCTGCCCGCCTGCCTGCCAGAGGCGAAAGCCACCCAGAAAGGCATTGGCATTATCCCCCGCGCGGCATCCCGCAGGCAACGGGTCGAGCAGCCGGACATTGCCGCCACCCAGCACAACATCGTCCGGCATGAGGGCGCGGGCCAGGCGAGCCGTGACGTCATCCACACGGGCCCGCCATTTGCGCTTTCCCATTCGTTCCAGGCCGCGCTCGCCGATATAATCCTCGAATGTGCCGCGCTTGTAGGGCAGGTGGCCGAGTTCCATCGGCAAGATGAGGCCGTCCACGATCATTGTTGTGCCTAGTCCGGTCCCGAGACCGAGGAACAGCATCTTGCCGCCATTGTAGGAGCCCAGTGCCTGCATTGCGGCATCGTTGATTAGCTTAACGGGACAGCCGAACGCGGGAGCGAAATCGAAGGTGGTCCAGCCCGGCGCAAGGTTATGTGGCTCACCGATGATATGGCCGTTCTTCACCGGACCTGGGAAGCCGACCGTCGCGGCATCGAATTTCCATTGGCCGGCCAGCGCCTTGACTTGAGCCACCATCGCGCCCGGGGTCATCTTTGGACCCGAGGGAAAGTGCCTAGGCTCGGTCTCACCGCTGGCGAGTATCTTGACATGGGAGCCACCGATATCGACCGCCAGAATGTTCACGAAGCGCCCCCTTTTGTAGCTGCATTGCCCAATTCCAGGCAGAATAGAAGGTTAGCCCGCCGCCGAGGCGACCGGAAGGTTGAAAGAATTGGCTGACGCGGGATTAGCCGCAAAGCCATTGTTCCGTGTATTGCTGTGCCCGACGGTTCTTCTCGACACATCGGGCCAGGACGTATTGAAATGTTTCATGGGAAAGAGAGGTCCAATCAAATGTCCTTCAAAGTGAAGGTCGGCCCGCCGCAGATCG
>CAINEA010000070.1 GCA_903847525.1 uncultured Acetobacteraceae bacterium
CTCGATCTGATCGGCATCACGACCTGTCACGGGAACAACACGATCGAGAACGTCACGCGGAACGCGCTTTCGATCTTGACCCTCGCCGGTCTCGATATTCCGGTGGCGATGGGTTGTTTTGAGCCGCTGGCAGGGCAGCCTGTCGAGCCGGCAAGTTCGCATGGGAAATCCGGCTTGGATGGCACGGAACTCCCAGAGCCTGACCGATCCCCAATCCCCGATCGCGCAACACGCCGTTGATTTCATCCTTGAGGCCGCGAGACGCCACAGGGGGGAACTGGTCCTGGCGGTAATCGGTCCCGCGACCAACGTGGCACTGGCGATGAAGCGTGAACCACGTCTTGCTTCGTGGCTGCGTGAAGTCAACATCATTGCCGGGAGCACCCATTCGGGAAACATCACGCCGGCCGTCGAGTTCAATGTATGGGCAGATCCCAAAGCCGCCGCCGTGCTGTTGGCTTCCGGCGCGCGCATCCGGATGGTCGGCTACAACGTTACTTCTCGCACCGGGACGAACGCGGAGGACATTCATCGCCTTATCTCCGGCCCTAAGGTTGCCCGTCATATCGGTATACTGCTGAGCTTTTATCGCGCCCGCACGCAACGGATTTTCGGCCTCGATATTGCCCCCATGCACGATGTCTGCGCGATCCCCCCCCTATTTCCGTGAGGGGTTGCTGACTTGCCGGTCCTGCCATGTCGACGTTGAACTCGCGGGGCGGCTTACCCGGGGCATGACGGTCTGTGACCTACGAAACCTGACGGAGGAGGGCCGCGCTATGCGCGGCGGGCGCGAGCCCAATGTCCTGGTTGCGGTCGACAGCGCGGCTCGCGCTCTGATCGGCGATGTTGCCGACACGATCCTGAGCTACCCGTAGCTCACGCGCCTCATCCGACAGGGCCAAAACCCTGGCAAAGTAACGCTATGAGCCAAGCAACCTGTTGGCTTATGCCATTCGGATACGGTGAAGGAGGTTTCAGGCCGCTGCCTGGACCTCCATTTACATAACCAACGCCGAACGCTCCGCCGCCTCACGGCCCCAGGCGGCCATGGCGTCTTCGTCGAACAGTTCGGTCAGTTTCTTCATCATCGTACCACCGAGTTCCTCGGCGTCCACGATGGTTACCGCGCGGCGATAGTAACGGGTCACGTCATGTCCGATGCCGATGGCGATCAGTTCGACGATGTCGCGGTTCTCGATGTCGCGGATGACCTCGCGCAGGTGCTTTTCCAGGTAGTTGCCGGGATTGACCGACAGCGTGCTGTCATCGACCGGCGCGCCATCGCTGATCACCATCAGGATGCGGCGATGTTCGGGGCGGCCGAGCAGGCGGCGATAGGCCCAGAGCAGCGCCTCGCCGTCGATGTTCTCCTTCAGCAGGCCTTCGCGCAGCATCAGACCCAGGTTCTTCCGCGCGCGTCGCCAAGGAGCATCGGCGGACTTGTAGACGATGTGGCGCAGATCGTTGAGCCGGCCGGGATTGCGGGTCTTGCCTTCCTGCACCCATTTCTCGCGCGATTGGCCGCCCTTCCAGGCGCGGGTGGTAAAGCCAAGCACTTCCACCTTCACCGCGCAGCGTTCCAGCGTGCGGGCCAGGATGTCGCCGCACATGGCCGCCACCGTGATTGGCCGGCCGCGCATGGAGCCGGAATTGTCGATCAGCAGCGTGACGACGGTGTCGCGGAAATCGGTATCCAGCTCGCGCTTGTAGGACAGGGCCAGCATCGGATTGATGACGATGCGCGACAGGCGGCCGGCATCGAGCATGCCTTCTTCGAGGTCGAATTCCCAGGCGCGGGTCTGCTGTGCCATCAGCTTGCGCTGCAGGCGGTTGGCGAGTTTGGAGATCACGCCCTGCAGATGCTGCAATTGCTGATCGAGCTGTTGGCGCAGGCGAGCGAGTTCGTCGGCGTCGCAGAGGTCCTCGGCGTCCACGTCCTCGTCGTATTGGCGGGTGAAGGCGCGGTAGCCGGCCTCGCTGTCGGCGGGGTTGCGGTCGCGGCGCTGCTGCGGGCCGCCGGGGCGGTCGTCGCCTTCGGCGGCGGCGGCGTCTTCCTCGGCATCCTCGGCGCCGTCATCGTCGGCGGCTTCGCCTTCCATTTCATCGGGTTGGGCACCGAGCATCGATTCCGCGTCGGATTCGGATTCGCCTTCGCCGTCCTGCGAATTGTCCTGCTGGCCGGATTGCTCGGCGCCGTCTTCGCCTTCCTCGTTATTGTCGTCGGGCTCGGCTTCCGATTCCGCCTCGGCCAGGTCCAGCGCGGCGAGCAGCTTGCGGGCGGCGCGGGTGAAGGCGCGCTGGTCGTCCTGGGTGCTGCTCATTTCCGTCAGCGCGGCCTGGGCGTCTTCCGTCAGTCCGTCGCGCCACAGATCGAGGATGCGCTGTGCCGGGGCCGGGGACGGTTCGCCGGACATGCGTTCGCGCGCCAGGAGGGCAAGCGCGGCGGATACCGGCAACTGCTCTTTGCGGGTCATGCGGTCGTAGCCTTCGGCCTCGCATTCCTCGGTCAGCTTGGCGCGCAGATTGGCGGAGACGCCGGACATGTGGCGGGCGCCGATGGTTTCCACGCGGGCCTGCTCGATGGCGTCGTAGGCATCCTTCGCCTCGCGCCGTCCGGGCATGCGGGCTTGGTGCACCGCGTCGTCGTGGTGGCGCAGGCGCAGCGCCAGCGCATCGGCTGCGCCGCGCAGCTTCGCCATCTCGGCTGCGGGCAGCGCGCGCGTGGGCAGCGGCAGGCGGGCGCGCTTGCCGGCGATGCCGGACGGGCCAGGCTGGAAGGCCACCTGGACGTCCGCCACTTCCGCGATCGCGCGCAGCGCACCGGCGGTGGCGCGCTTGAACTCCTCGGCGCGCGAGTTCTCTTTATTGCCTGCACCGCTCATCGCATCGTCTCCAGCCTAATCCACATCCCTGGTCGGAACAGCCTACTTACGCATGAACGCGCCGGTGGGGATGTCCTCGTTGAAGCAGCGCTGGAAGTATTCCGCCACTGTGGTGCGCTCCGCCTCATCGCATTTGTTGAGGAAGCTGACGCGGAAGGCGAAGCCGACATTGCCGAAGATGCGGGTGTTCTCGGCCCAGGTGATGACCGTGCGCGGCGACATGACGGTGGAGATGTCGCCGTTTATGAAGCCCGCGCGGGTGAGGTCGGCGAGCGCGACCATGCTTTCCACCTGCTTTTTCATCGCCAGATCCTTCGGGTCCAGCCCCAGCTTGGCGGTAACGATCGCCGATTCTGCGCCGTGTTCCAGGTAGTTCAGCGTGGCAACGATGTTCCAGCGGTCCATCTGGCCTTGATAGATCTGCTGGGTGCCGAGATAGAGGCCCGTGGTGTCACCTAACCCGACCGAGTTGGCCGGGGAGAACACCCGGAAGGA
>CAINEA010000071.1 GCA_903847525.1 uncultured Acetobacteraceae bacterium
AACCTTGATGAGCAATCCGTTCAGGCTGATTGGCCGATTACGATTGGCGTAGCTGGGCCGAGCCACCTGGGCAGTTACGGCGAATGTATAATTTGTTTTCAGAATGGCACGGAAGCCACCGATCACCCTTCTGCAGGCCGGGGGCGTGCCGATCGGTTTGCATCCAGGCCGTCATGCGGTAGCGTCCTCTTTGGCATGATCCACCGCCTCTCACGTTCCGGTCTGTTCCTGGCACTGCTGGCCCTGGTCATCCAGTTCGCCTCCGGTATGGCTGGCGGCTTCCTGTCCGGGGCGGATCGCCCGGCTCCGTCCGCACCGGAGATCGCCTTGCTGTCGGCCTTGCTGCCGGGGGCCGGCATTCTCTGTCACAGCGATACCGATGCGCCGTCCCAGGTGCCCGGTACGCCTGGCCAGCAGCATCAGCATGGTGACTGCGCGATTTGTCCGCTTTGCGTGGCGATCGCCCAGCCGCTGGCAATATCGGCGGCATCCCTCACGTTGCCGCCGCGATCGATGCTTGCCGTGCGCCTCGCCGCGCCGCCGCCGCAGGCGACGGCGCCGCCCTTCGCCGTCCACGCCAACGCCCAACCGCGCGCGCCACCCGCCCTGGCCTGAACGTCCACCACTCGCCGCGCCCCGTACCCGGGACGCGGTTTCGTTCATGTTTCAGGGAGCTATCCCCATGTCTCGCATGCTTTTGCCGGCCGCGCTTGCGTCGGCCGCTTTGCTCGCCCAGCCCATCCTCGCCACGCAGGCCCAGGCCCATGCCGTCGCCGGCGCGCGCGTGTTCATCAATACGCTCACTCTCGATGACCCCGGAGTGGCCGACGAAGCGGCGCTGCCCACATTCTCCTGGCAGCCAAACGTCAATGGAGGCGCCCAGCAGAACCAGTACGTAGTGAATGTCGAAATCGACAAGCGGATCACCGAGAACCTCGCCGTCGGCCTGAACTACGGCTACACTATGACGACGACCAAGGGCTCGAAAACCCAGGCAGGCTTTCAGAATCTGATCGGTCAGATCAAGTACCAGGCCTACGTCAATCCCGAGCACGAGTTCATGGTCTCGCTCGGCGTCGCCCAGAGCTTCGGCGGCACCGGCAACGTTGCAGCTGGCGCCGATACCTACGGTACGACCTCCCCAACGCTCTATTGGGGCAAAGGTCTCGGCGATCTGCCGATCGGATACCTCCGGCCGTTGGCGATTACCGGCACGATGGGCTACGGCATCGCCAATAACGGATTGAAGACCACGACCGTTGTCGATCCCGACAGCGGCAACAGCGTCGTCAACTACAACAACGGCAACAACAACGTCTTTTTCGGCGGTCTGGCCCTGCAGTATTCGATTCCTTATCTGACCTCCCAGGTGAAGGATTTTGGCCTGCCGAACTGGATGAACAGGCTGGTCCCGGTTGTAGAATTCACGTGGCAGTCTGCGACCACCCGGCCGTCCAACATGCAGACGAGTTATCAACTGGCACCGGGGATCGCCTACTCCGGTGATTCGTATCAGCTTGCGGCAGAGTTGTTGGTTCCGCTGAACGCCGCTGCGGGAACCTCCATCGGCTTCATCGCTCAGATTCACCTCTATTTCGACGACATATTCCCCAACACCCTCGGCAAACCCTTGGTGAACTGGTGAGCATCGTGATGATCCCGCGCCGGACCTTCGGGTTCGGCGCCTTTGCGGCTGTTCTGGTGCTGGCCAACCGCCACGCAGAAGCACATGCACAGCTGCGCAGCGCCGATCCACCGGTCGGCGGTTCGATCCGGGCCGCGCCGGATCGCCTGTCGCTCACCTTCAGCGAAGGCGTGGAGCCCGCCTTCAGCAGCGTCAGCGTTACCGATGCGGCCGGCATCCGCGTCGACCGCGATGATCTGAGCCGCGATCCCGCTCAGATCACTCATGTGACACTGGGCCTGACGGCTCTGAATCCAGGCATCTACCGGGTGGATTGGAAGGTGACCTCGGTCGACACCCACAAGACCCAGGGCAGTTTCACCTTCACCGTGCTCGCGCCCTAGTCGGCACAGGTCGGGGCAGCCGTAAGCGATGGACCCAACCCTTCCCGTGCCGGTGCTGGCACGCGCCATCCACCTCGCTGCCCTTTCTGTGGGATTCGGCAGCCTGGTGGCACGGTGTGTGCTCGCACCATCGCCGCAGGTGTCCGATCAGGCACGAGGATCGCTGACCCGACTGGCGTCGGCTTGCGTGGCAGCGGGGCTGCTGACGCTGCTGCCATGGGTGGTCCTGCAATCGGCCGCCATCGCCGAAGTTGACATTGGCTTTGGATTGCCCGGCGCCACCGTCCTTGTTCTATCGCAGACCTGGTTCGGCCATATCGTGCTGGCCCGAGTGGGCATGCTGGCCATGGCCCTGCTGCTGTGCCGGACCGGATGGCCGATCCTTGCGATCCTTCCGGCCGGTCTTGCGCTGATGTCGGAGGCGATGATCGGCCACGCGGTGAACGGCGGGATCGCCATCCTGGCCGCGGAGGCGCTGCATCTGCTGGCAGCGGGCGCGTGGCTCGGGTCCCTGCCGGCGCTGCTGATACTTTTGCGGGGGCCGGACGCAATGTCCGCCGCGCAGCGCTTTTCCGGTTTCGGAATGGCGGCCGTGGCGGCGGTTGCGGGCACCGCGCTTGCCCTTGCTTCCGTGCAGGTTGGCGGAGCCGGCGGCCTGTTCGGCACCGAATACGGTGCCGTGGTCCTGCTGAAGCTCGCCTTGTTCGTCGCATTGCTGGTGTTGGCAAGCCTCAATCGCTTGGTGCTGACTCCTCGGCTTGTGGCCACCGGGCCAGGCATGCTGCGCGTGTCGGTCGTGATGGAGATCGGTCTGGGTCTCTGCATCCTGGGCGCCGCCGCCTGGCTCGCATCACTGCTGCCCGGCGCGCATCAGCAGCCGATATGGCCCTATGCCTGGCGGCCTTCGCTGACCATCTTCGGATATGTCGCGATAGCACCCGAATTGGTCGCCGAACCGGTGCTTGCCATCTTGGCGATCCTCATTGCCTGGGCTCTGCTGGGCTTTGCGCTGATATCGCGTCGGCTTCGCCCCGTGGCGTTTTTGGTGGCTGTACTGGTTCCGATCCTTGCTGTGCCGCATCTATCGGCGCTGCTGGTGCCCGCTTACCCGACCAGCTTTTACCGGAGCCTGACCGGCGATGACCCCGCCGCGGTCGCCGCTGGCCGGGCGCTGTTCGCCACGCATTGCGTTGCCTGCCATGGCCTGGAAGGCCGGGGCGATGGGCCGCTCGCCCGATCGCAGATGCCGCCCCCGGCGGACCTTACCGCCGAGCATCTGTTGCAGCACGCTGACGGTGAACTGTTCTGGTGGCTGGGCCATGGCATCGACCTGCCGCCCGGGGACCTGCCATCCGCTTCCGATGGCGCGCCCCGCCAATCCATGCCAGGGTTTGGTGCGGTGCTGGATGAACGTTCGATCTGGGAATTGATCGACTTCATCCGTGCCAACAATCCGTATTTCGCAGCCACGATCCACAATCGCGCATCCTGGGGAGCGCCGCATGTCCACGCCCACTGACCGCAAACCGTCCAGGCCTTCCGGCACGCCGCCCGAAGGCAACGGGAAATTCCTGCTCGGGATGATCGGGCTTTTCTTCGGCGTGCTGCTGCTCGGGGCCGGCGCCACGATGTGGCTGGGCGGTTCCTCGTCCATGGGGCCGGCCATCGGCGGCCCGTTCGCGCTGACCGACACCGGCGGCAAGCCGTTTACCGACAAGGACCTGCGCGGGTCCTATGCGGTCCTGTATTTCGGCTACACTTTCTGCCCGGATGTCTGTCCCACCACGCTGAACCAGCTTGCCGAGGCGCTGGACCGGCTTGGGCCCAAGGCCAAGCTCGTCCGCCCGGTTTTCATCACCATCGATCCCAGGCGCGATACGCCCGGGGTGATGAAGCAATACGTCCAGGCCTTTTCGCCCGATCTGATCGGACTGACCGGTACCGAGGCGCAGATCGGCTCGGTCGCCAGGGAGTTCCGCGTCTACTACGCCCCGCACCGAACCGGTGACGGTCCGAACGACTACACGATGGACCATTCATCGGTCCTTTATCTGATCGGCCCGGACGGCAAGTTTATCGCCCCGCTGCGCGCCGATGCCGGCGCCGAGCAGATCGCCGCCGACCTTTCCAGACACCTGCCCTGAACGACCCAATCCAACACGGGAGCCTGCCATGACTCGAGTTTTCCTCCGTATCGTCGCCGCCGGCCTGCTATCTGTCCCGTTCAGCCTCTCCTCGGCCGCATGGTCCGATGGACCGATCCAGGTCACCGGTGCCTTTGCCCGCGCGGCCCCAGCCGGCGGCGTCGGCGGGATGTTCCTGACCATCGTCAACACTGGCCCGGCCGATCGTCTGACCGGCGCCGCGTCTTCCGTCGCGGAGAAGGTCGAACTGCATGAAAGCATCGACGACAAGGGGGTGATGAAGATGCGCCCCGTTGCCGGCCTGTCCATTCCCGCCGGGGCCACGGTGAAGCTGGCGCCCGGCGGATATCACGTCATGATGATGGGCCTGAAGCAGCCCCTGGCCGCGGGCGGACGCGCAACGGTGACGCTGACGTTCGAGAAAGCCGGCCAGGTCGAAGTCGAAGCCGAGGTGGTCAAGCCGGGCGCAGGGGCTCCCGAGGGCCATTCCATGGATCACAACATGGGTCACGGCATGGGCAATATGCCAGGGATGACTCCATCAAAATAACCCCGGCAAAATGACCCCGTCACAATGACCCCGGCAAAACGACCGGTCAGTGCCGCGCCGGCGCCAGCGCGGCAACGATCATTGCCACCCCTTGCGCATGCCAGCGCTGCACCGCCTTGTGGTCCGCGCCGACACTCGCGGCGAGCCGCCTCCAAGTGAATATGTGCCGGCCGTTGATCGGGTTGACTAGGGCACGCGCCCCGACGATCCGCCGTAGCACGTAGCGTTCCAGCGGAATGAGCGGGATCCAGGCCAGCGTTTTTTCCATCTCGTCGATCTTGCGGGCCGATGGTGGTGGCGGGCGTATGCGTGCTTCGCCGGCCCCATAGGCATCCATCGCGCTGCGCACGATGTCGAGCGAGGAGGTGCGCAGCCGGGTGGAAAACCCGCTTTGTGGCAGGGCCAGCAAGGTCGCGCCGGCGTCTTCGAGCCGGGCGATCACGTATTTGGCGTCAAGCGGCTGATCGGCGCCGGGTTCAACGCTGGAAAGGTTGAGGGAAGCCAAAGGCATGTTGCGTCCTCCGAAAGGGGGCGGATCAGGCGCCGTGCTGCAGCGCACGCCGCAGGGCGATGGCGGTGGCGGCATCGGCCTCTCGCAGCGCGAGCGGATAGCCATGGGCGGCGTTCGCATTGCGCATGGCGTCACGTATGACAACGGCCGTGGGCCTCGCCGCTGCCAGCTTCACGTCAAGCGCGGCACGCAAGAACGCGTGGCTCGCGATCACCCGGCAAGTGCGAAAGAAATTCATCGGTGGAAGCACGGCAGGGGGTAGGGCGAGCCCTCCAGCAAGGTCCCGTCCGTGATCACGGCCCAGCTCCTCGGATGGCCGGCCGGCAGAGGCTCGCGCTTCGGGTCGTCGACGAGCGGGCCGGCCTCCGGCGGCGGGCGAAGGGCACCGATCCGTCGGCCACGGTCGATCGCCGTGTAGCGCGACACGCCCAGCGCGGCGGCGATCGTATCCCAGGTCGCACCCTCCACGCGCATCCGGCGGATCGTCAGATCCTGGGCCTCGGTCCAATGAAGTTTTTTCGGCATGCATCCTCCTAAAGAACAAAACAGGAACATGCAGACGTTATCTTGGTTGGCCGGCACAAGTCAATAAAAATAACTTATCTAGATTGATTTACTAACGAAATCGGCACGGATCTTCTGAACGCGCCGAGTTCCAGGTCTCGAGCGCCCGCAATCGGGACTAGCCGGACGCGGCGCAGCAGTTTACGGGAGCGGTTCTTGAGGCCGGCGCCAGGCCGGTTTGTATGGGAGGCTGAATTGAACGAGACCGATATTGCGCGCGTGCAGGCCTATCTGCGTGCCACACTGGGTAATGACCGCATCCATATCGATGTGCCGAAGCGCAAGGGCGGGACGGTCGAGGTCCGAGTCGGCGACGAATTTCTCGGCACCGTCCATCGCGACGAGGATGACGGCGAGGTATCGTTTTCATTGACGATCTCCATCCTGGACGAGGATCTTCCCAACGTGGCGTTGCCGCGGGCCCACGGCCGATAAGGGCTGCGGGCGGGAAATCTGCGAAAAGATGGCGGGAAGACCGTTCCAGGGCGCCGCGGTGCCCTGGCACTGGGCGTTTCCTGTGCCCAAGCAGGTCGGGCGCGGATTTCTTTGTCCGGAATTAGCGGGTGCGCTGCTGCGTTGAATTTGCTGGAATTGTCAGATTGAATAACATATAATGCGATCATGACAAAACCGCCCCCACCGAAACCACGTCAATCCAAGCCCAGAGTCGTCAAGCCCGTGGTGCCCCCCCCGTTCGACGCGGCCACCTCCTTCGACCTTGTGTCAGCCGCCAGCCCGGCCGAGATCGGCGAGCGCATTCGGGTTGCCCGCAACGCGCGTGGCTGGACCCAGGACCAACTGGCCGCGGCCGTCGGCGTATCGCGCAGTGCCGTGGCCCAATGGGAAACCGGCCGTGCCGGCCAGATTACCGGCAATCTCACGCGGATCGCCACGGTGCTCGAAACCCATGTCGAGCAATTGATGTTCGGCGCGGATCAGAATGCCCCGCCGAATACCGGCCGGGGTGATGAACTGGCGATCATTCGGCTTTATCGGGCCTGCACGCCGGAGGACCGTCAGATCCTGCTGCGCACGGCCCGTCGGCTGGCCAGGACCTAAAGCATGATGACTTTAGGCTGCTTCAGCTAAAGTCATAAACACGATCGTTAAGCAATGAGTTAGAGTGGGATGGCTGTTTCTATCAACAGGCACCCCGCTCTGGCGGCGCACCCACTCCATCGCCTGCCCGGCAATCCCACACGCGTCGTTCTTCCAACCCTGTTGAATCGTGCTAAAGCCGCGCATGCGTCACTTCCTGGATTTTGAAAAGCCCATCGCCGAGCTTGAGGGCAAGATCGAAGAGCTTCGGCGGATGTCGGAGCCAGGTGGCATCAATATCGCCGACGAGGTGGGCAAGCTCACCGAAAAGGCCGACAAGCAGCTCCGCGCCACCTATGCGAAGCTCACGCCGTGGCAAAAAGCCCAGGTGGCCCGCCATCCGGACCGGCCGAAGGCGCTCGACTATATCGCCGCGCTGATTACCGATTTCACTCCATTGGCCGGCGACCGGGCCTTCGCCGATGATGCCGCCGTTGTCGGCGGCCTTGGCCGATTCCGCGGGCGCTCCGTCGTCGTCATCGGTACCGAGAAAGGCAACGACACCGAAACCCGGGTTGCCCGCAATTTCGGCATGGCCCGGCCCGAGGGCTATCGCAAGGCGCGCCGGTTGATGGAACTTGCCGGCCGGTTCGGCCTGCCCATCCTCTCCTTCGTCGATACCGCTGGCGCCTTTCCCGGCATCGACGCCGAGGCCCGCGGCCAGGCGGAAGCCATCGCCCGCTCGATCGAAGCCTGTCTGGAAGCCCCAGTACCGCTGATTGCCACCATCATCGGGGAGGGCGGCTCGGGCGGTGCCATCGCACTCGCCGCCGGTGATCGGGTGCTGATGCTGGAGCACGCGATTTACTCGGTCATCTCGCCGGAAGGCTGCGCCTCCATCCTCTGGCGCGATGCCACCCAGGCACCCACCGCCGCCGAGGCGCTGCGCCTGACCGCGGAGGACCTGCTGCGTCTGAAATTGATCGACACCCTGATCCCCGAGCCGATGGGCGGCGCCCACCGGGACAGTGCCGCCACGATCGCCTCCGTGGCGGATGCCGTCTCGGCCGCGCTGATCCCGCTCCTGGGGCTCGATGCCGCCGCGCTGAAGCGCCGCCGGCGCGACAAATACCTCGACATGGGCCGCGAAGGCCTCGGTTAAGCGAAAGTCCGGATCGCCAGATGCGCGGGCTGTCGCTGCTGCTGTCGGTGGCCGGTGGGATTGCCGGGTTCTTGGCTTGGCGAGGCTTGGCCATGCTCATTCCGGCCGATCCGGCTGCCTCCAGCATGGCGGTCCGGGTGGGCCTCGGCGCTGCGTCGTTGCTTCCCGCCTGCTGTGTACTGCTAACGATGATCCTGGCGCAGATGGCGGCGCGCTTTTGGCAAGGCACGTTCGACCCCATCGCCGGCAAGGACGGCCGCTTTCTGCGCGTCAAC
>CAINEA010000072.1 GCA_903847525.1 uncultured Acetobacteraceae bacterium
TATCGAGCGTGCCATCAGTCACGGCATCCGGCGCGATCGTGGGCTTGGGATGTCGATGTAGGGCAGAGAAGGGGGATTCATGGAGGACGAGGCAGAGCATCACGGGGCGGCCGATCCGGCACAGGCTTTCGAGGATTTGCGGGCCGAGGTGTCGGAGCTGCGTCGGGCCGTGGAGGCGCTGCCGGGCGCGTGGGAGGACAGCCGGCCGCCGGATTACACGCCATCGCTTGGCACGATCGCGCAGGGGATGGCGACCGTGGAGAGCCGGCTTGCCGGCATCGAGAAGCATCCGGCGCTACGGCTGACGCCCGAGCAGCATCAGCAGGCTGTTGTCCAGGCCGGCAACATGCTGATGCGCGAGGCGGCGCAGAAGCTCGACCGGGCCGCTCAGGACGCAGAGCGCGAGCGGCACCAACTCGCCAGCTTGATCGGCACGGTGCGGAAGCAGGACGAGCAGCGCAACTGGCTGCTGTGGGCCGCGTCAGGGGCCTTGGTCGTCGGGTTGCTGGTGTCGCCGTTCGTGGCTGGTGCGCTGCCTTTCGGCGGGGATAGCGCCGTGGCGGCTGTCATCATGAACGCCAATCGCTGGAACGCCGGCATCGCCTTGATGCAGGCCGGCAGCCCGGACGGGTGGCGCGGCCTGGCGGACGCCTCCAACCTGGTGCGCGTCAATCAGGAGGCGCTGGCGGCGTGCCGTGAGGCGGCGGCCAAGGCGAAGAAGGAACAGCGCTGTACGATCACCGTGCCGGCGCAGTGATCGTGCATCACGGAAACGACCCATTTGCCGGACAGCGTGCCTTGTCAGACTAGGCCGTTATGCGGTCTCGGATGTTCCGAAATTCAAGAATTTCGCAGCAAAACTAGAGTCTTGAAAACACGCCCCTTTCCCGCTGCGGAAATCCGCTGCATAATGGCGGCATGATTTACGGCTATGCGAGGGTATCGACGGACGGCCAGACCGTGGGGGCACAGGTGGAAGCACTGACCGCCGCCGGAGCCGTGCGCGTGTTTCAGGAGACGGCCAGCGGAGCCAAGACCGACCGCGCCCAGCTTCGCCGGTTGCTCGACCAACTCGACGCAGGCGACGTGTTGACCGTAACGCGGCTCGACCGCCTCGCCCGCTCGACCCGCGACCTCTTGAACATCCTCGCCACCATTGCCGAGCGGAAGGCTGGCTTCCGGTCGTTGGGCGACGCATGGGCGGACACCACCACGCCACACGGGCGACTCATGCTCACCGTGTTGGGCGGGCTGGCCGAGTTTGAGCGCGACCTGATCCGTGCGAGGACAGGCGAAGGCCGTGCCCGTGCCGCGGCGCGTGGCGTGAAGCTGGGGCGCAAGCCGAAGCTTACGCCTCACCAGAGACGGGAGGCGCTGCAACGCAAGGAGCGCGGTGAACCCGTGCGGGAAATCGCGCGGAGCTACAACGTCCATAACAGCACGATTTCGAGGTTAACCGCATGACACCACTGAACTGGAATAACAAATGCCCACCTGTTGGGCTCCTCACGTGACAGTTATTTTTGCGCTAATCATCAGTGGGCTTGCCCTGTTGGCGTCTTTCTTCGCGCTTGTCGTGAACGCTGAAAAGCTGCGACTAGACTTATACAACAGGAGGTTTGATGTTTTTACGAAAACAATCCGTGTGTATCACGCGTTGCTAGACCTAGAAAGATCATACAGAGACGGCTCTTTTACCGAATTGCAGAACACCTTTATAATATCGTGGAGGGAGTCACAATTTCTGTTCGACGGAAAATCTGGCATTTTTGAGCTATTATCCCAATTGAATGATGCAATATTTGTTATAACTGGCTTCAAAGAACATGGTGAGAGTGTGTTCAAAAGTGGTGACGCAGAAGCGTTTATGCGGGCAAGCAACGCGGCGACACGATCAATGAATAAATGGAATAATAGTACCGAACGGCTAGAAAAAGCTATGGCACCATATCTCAACTTTCGCTACATCTCTGTCCTGTCGTCTTTAGCTTACTGGGTAAAATTCCGGATTAAACCCTAGGCACGGCAACGACCCGACAGTTACCATAAACGCATAAAGCCCACTGTGCGGCATTAACCCGAAAAAGGGGTCACCAGTTAGGCTGCTGCCTTGCCCTTGGTGAACGCTTTTACGGATGCATCGGCGTCACCGAGATAACTTGTGCCGTCCATACGCTCGAGTCGTTGGGTGCATGGGGATCGTTCTCATGGCCGGTCTTTAGCGAAGCAACGCACCTGTATTTGATGTATTCCTCTGTTCCAAACGCGTTTTTTAATCGAACATCCTCACCATAAATATTGATTTTTGTACGTTGTGCATTGATGCTCCAGCTATAATTTGGAATCCAATCACTTCGACCACCATATCGAGCGCTGTCAATCACACTGTCTTTGCATATGATGAGAGCCACTATAGAGCTTTCTTTGCCCCATCTGAACGTTTCCAGCGACACGCCCATCTTTACAGCCGCCGCTTGATCTTCCTCCAGCTTCTTTCTGTCAGCCTCTGACGCCGTCGCTGTAGCGGTTGCCTGCTGCTGTGCGTTTGTTGGCTTATCATCTTTTGATACTACAACGATACCGAGGACGATCACAGTCAGTATCAGGAGAGCAAGTTTCCAGCCTGACAACGTCTCACTAGTTGTATTGGGGGTGCCACAATGGGGACAGGACTTGGCACTTGTGCCGACCATCGTCTTGCATTCGCGGCA
>CAINEA010000073.1 GCA_903847525.1 uncultured Acetobacteraceae bacterium
ATCGGCATCTACGAATTCTGGTCCGAGCAGCGCAGCAAGGATGCATCGCCGAAAGGCGTGGGGGGCCAGAAATCCGGTTCCAAGAATGGCGGGCGCGCGGGAAAACCTCCGCGCGGCAATTAGCTCCCTGCGCCGCAATTCCGATTGATCGAGCCCGGCCAAACGGCCGGCGTTCGATCAAAGCCTGCGCGAAATGCCCCTGCGCAGCATCTCCATCACGGCCATCGACAATACGGCCCCCAGCGCCAGCGTTGCGGCCGCCCATTTATCGCCAGCCAGCAGACAGAATAAGGCCAATAGGACGATCGCGATGGTAATCGCATAGCCAGTCTGACGGACCCCGTCCCTCGTATTCCGTATCATCCGAAGGGCCTCCTACGCCCTAAGCCCATAGTTCAATTCCAATTTGTCGGCATCCCGGCCGAATCGCGTCAGGACGAAGGCAAACCATCGCCTGGCTATCCAATCTTTCGACTCGCTTCGCAGCGCTATGAACTGCATCACACTTCCCCGCCTGCATGCGGCTCTGAAGCGCGAAAGGTCACGACAAGCACATCCCGGTAGGCCGGCAAGGACGGATCCAGCGGCTCGATGGGGGTCACGCCATGCTTTACCCGGTTGTCGTCGACCCAGGCCGCGTCCATCGGGGCGGTCAGGGTGAAGCTGCCAAGCGGATTACCCTCCAGATCGGCGATCCGTGTTTCCCCACTGGCAACATTCTGCCGCCCGACCAGCAAGACCAGCACCCAGTCCACGCCATCCCGGTGCATACCCTCCGGCGTCGGCAGTCCTGGCTGTCCGGTCCGCGCCTCGATGCGGAACTGGTGCGCTTCGACGTGCCATGCCGCTTCCTGCAGAATGGAAGCGGGAGCCAACGTGTCAAACATCTGCCGGCAAAGCCGCAAGATGGCAGCCAGCGCGCTGCCCTCACCGCCGTCGATCACAATCGGCGCGAACCAGCGCTGCACACCGCCATTCAGCGGATTGTAGTCGCGGCTCTGATAATGCGGCTGAGCAGGTTGGCGGACGATGCCGTGCGCAGAAAGCGAGTACACAGCATGACGACGCTTACGGTAGCGGCCACCATCGGCCATGTAGACATCGGGGCCCAGATCGTCCCAGCTTCGCGCGAATTCATTCCAGTCCACCAAGCCTGCCTTACTAAGCAAAGGCGACATGGCTTCCCGGTTCGCGAGGGCGAAGCCCGTCTCTCGCAAGCTATCCCGGATCGTTTGAAACCGGTTCGCAACGTCACCGGTATCCACGCCAACGGCAGAGAAGTGAATCATTCCATTCCAAAAGCACCGCAGGGGCAAAAATGCCTACTACCAACAGCATATGGCCGCCGCCTCCCGCGGCGCCACGCCAACTCTGTCGCTTCTGCTATGCGTTGCAGCACCGCCGCTCCAGCCAGTTATCCGGCCGGATGCAGATGCTCCAGAAAGAACCTCACCATCTCGCGCGATGCGTCCGGACCGAGTGGATCCGTATAGGTGCCCGCAGTGCTGCCGCCCGACCAGGCATGGCCGCCATCGTCCACGTGCCACTGCTCCAGCATCGTTTTTCCAGCCGCATCCGCATGCCGGACTCGACGGTAGGCGTGGCCGCCCGGCACACGGCTCTGCTCCACCGACACTGACAAATTTGCGGCTTTCATCCGTTGTGCGACGACCGCGTCGGCATTGCTCGGATGGACGGTACTATCGCGGGTACCATGAAACACAATCGTCGGCACAAGGCGCCCACCCGCCGCCGTGACGCGCCTGGCGGGTGGCGTGCCGCCACTGCGCATGGCCGCGAAGCCGGAAGGCAAATCGCTGGCCGCGCCACAGGCAAGACCCGAATGCACGCCGATTGCCGCATACAGGTCCGGGTAGGCATCGCCCAGGATCGCCGCGGCTGCTCCCCCGGCGGACATGCCCGCCACATACACCCGCCGCGGATCGATCCCGTGTTTATTCATGACCTCGCGGGTTATGCCAGCGATCAGCGACGGTTCACCGCCATCGCGAACCTGGTCGCCCGCATTGAACCAGTTCCAGCATTTGGCGTTATTGGCACTGGCGATTTGTGCGGGATAGGCCACCAGGAAGCCATGCTCCTCCGCGACCGTGTTCATCCGCGTTCCCGCTGCAAAATCGTCGGGGGATTGGGTACAGCCGTGCAGCATCACCACGAGCGCCGCGGGCGGGCGATGGGTGGACGGAACGTAAAGCTTGTATGGCCGGCTTCCGGCCTTGTTGCTGAATTGCCGTTCCAGGAATTGGCCAGGTTCGTTCGCCTCGCTGCGCGAGTGGTCTTTGGCAGGGCCCTGCCCCACCACTCGCATACCAGCCTTGCTTAAAAGGCCGCGCAGCGTCTCGCCCAGACCATCCAGCGCCGGAAGCGCTTTCCCCTGGGCGGTCACAGGCTTCGGGTCAGGGGCCGCAGACGATCTGGTTTTCGTCCCGCCGAGAAATTTCTGCAGGATCGTCGTCGCCTCGTCCAGACGCCCGGTCCGGGTCAGTCGCGTTGCTTCGAGCAGGTCGCGCTTCGATAGAAAATTCGTAACTGCCCATGTGGCTCGGCCCAGCTACGCCAATCGTAATCGGCCTATCAGCCTGAACGGATTGCTCATCAAGGTTTCAAGCAAGCTCCATCCTTGCTTCCTCGCGGTGGAGAGA
>CAINEA010000074.1 GCA_903847525.1 uncultured Acetobacteraceae bacterium
CTGATTCACCGGATTCAATAACTTTTCGGACGGACACTAAGGCAATCGAGATCACCCCGGAAGGCAAAGTGCTGGTGATCGACTGCCGTGGCGACACCTCTGCTGCCTGCGCCGGACAGATCCTGGTGACACGGCTGATGAAGCGCGGCGTGGCAGGCCTGGTGGCCGATGGCGGTATCCGGGACGCCGGGCCGATCGGGGCGATGGATTTCCCGGTGTTCTGCTCCGGTCCCTCGGCGCCGCTCAATCTGGCGCGCCATCATGCGGCGGAAAGCAACGTACCGATCGGCTGTGGCGGGGTGGCGGTGTATCCCAACGATGTGATTGTCGGTGACCGTGACGGGGTGGTGGTTATCCCCCGCGATATCGCCGATGAGGTGGCTCGCGATGCCGCCGTGCAGGAGGAGTTGGAAGCCTTCCTGCTAACCCGCATCGAGGCCGGCGCTGCCCTGCGCGGCACCTATCCACCGGACGACGCGACCAAAGCGGCGTTCGATGTTTGGCGAAAGGGGCGCCCCGCGCCCTGAAGCCACCAAAATTGTCGCTGGCCGCATGGGAAATCCTCGGCCGGGACTGGATTTAGGTGCTGCACCGCACTATCGCTGCTTTCACAGGATCGAAAACGCCGTGCAAGCGGCCTTCAGCGTAAGGATGAACACGCATGGATTATGTCGAGGCCGGCGGCCTGAAGATTGCCCGTTCGCTGTACGAGTTCGTCAATCAAGAGGCGATCCCCGGCACCGGGCTCAATCCAGGCGGCTTCTGGCTCGAATTTGGCGATTTCGTGCGTGAACTTGCCCCGATCAACAAGATGCTGCTGGGTAAGCGGGACGCGCTCCAGGCCCAGATCGACGCCTGGCACAAGAGCCATCGCGGTCAGCCGTTCAGCGAGACCGAATACGAAACCTTCCTGCGCGAGATTGGCTACCTGCTCCCCGAACCGCCGGATTTCGCGATTACGACCGAGAACGTCGACGCCGAGATCGCCTTGATCGCCGGGCCGCAACTGGTGGTGCCGGTTACCAACGCCCGCTATGCGCTGAATGCAGCGAATGCGCGCTGGGGCTCCCTGTACGATGCCCTGTATGGCACCGATGTCATCTCCGAAGACGATGGTGCCACGCGGACCGGCGGCTATAACCCCGTTCGCGGCGCGAAGGTGATCGCGCGGGCAAAGGAATTCCTCGATCAGGCAGCACCGCTCTATGCCGGCAGCCATGCCGATGCGGTTGCCTATCACCTCGAAGGTGACCGGCTGATCGTGGAGACGAAGTCAGGCACCCGCGCCGCATTGGCGCACGAGGATGGGTTCGTCGGCTATCGCGGCGACGTGACGCATCTGACCGCCGTGCTGATCCGCCACCACAATTTGCACCTGGAAATCCAGATCGACCGCAAGCACCCGATCGGCAAGACCGACCTAGCGGGGGTGGCGGACGTGCTAGTTGAATCCGCGATCACCACGATCATGGATTGCGAGGACAGCGTCGCCGCCGTGGACGCCGAGGACAAGGTGCTGATCTATCGCAACCTGCTCGGCCTGATGAAAGGCTCGCTGACCGAGAGTTTTGAGAAGGGCGGGCAGACCCTGCACCGCCGGCTGCACACCGACCGGTTCTATAACGCGCCGGGCGGCGGCGAACTGGTACTGCACGGCCGCAGCCTGATGCTCATGCGCAATGTCGGCCATCACATGTATACCGACGCGATCTTGGATGCCGACGGCGCCGAGATCCCCGAGGGGCTGATGGACGCGGTGCTCACTTCGATGATCGCCATCCAGGATCTGCAAGGCAAAGGCCCGCTGCGTAACAGCCGCACGGGTTCGGTTTACATCGTCAAGCCGAAGATGCATGGGCCCGAAGAAGTGGCTTTCGCCGACACGATATTCGCCAAGACCGAGCAATTGCTCACTCTGCCGGCGAACACGCTGAAGATGGGCATCATGGACGAGGAACGGCGCACATCCGCCAACCTCAAGGCCTGCATCTATGCCGCGCGAAACCGGGTGGTGTTCATCAACACCGGCTTCCTGGACCGCACCGGCGATGAAATGCGCACGTCGCTGGAAGCCGGGCCGATGGTCCGCAAGAACGAGATGCGCAACTCCGCCTGGATCAAGGCCTATGAGGACCAGAACGTCGATATCGGCCTGCACGCCGGACTGCGCGGACGGGCGCAGATCGGAAAGGGCATGTGGGCGGCGCCGGACCGTATGGCCGAGATGCTGGCGACCAAGATCGGCCACCCGATGGCCGGCGCCAACACCGCCTGGGTGCCCTCCCCCACCGCCGCGACGCTGCATGCGTTGCACTATCACACGGTGAACGTGGCCAACCGGCAAGAAGAACTCCTGAGCCGGCCACGGGCGAAGCTCGTGGACCTGCTGACCATACCGATGGCGACCGGGGTGAATTTCTCGGCAGAGGACGTGCGCCAGGAACTGGAGAACAACGCCCAGGGCATCCTGGGCTATGTGGTGCGCTGGATCGACCAGGGCGTCGGCTGTTCCAAGGTGCCTGACATCCATGATGTCGGGCTGATGGAAGACCGCGCGACCTTGCGCATTTCCAGCCAGCACATCGCCAACTGGTTGCTGCACCGTGTGGTCAGCAAAAAGCAGGTGCAGGAGACTTTGGAGCGCATGGCCGCCGTGGTCGAC
>CAINEA010000075.1 GCA_903847525.1 uncultured Acetobacteraceae bacterium
GGCGCGCCCGCATCGGAACCAGATTGGGAATCGGGCGGCGGCAACGACATGGGAAGCTTGACTCATGCCGCGACTCGCGTGTCAACCGTCGATCAGCGATCGACTACCTGGGCAGTTACTGGAATTTTACCATTGGCTGGCGATCCCTCTCGACGGCGTGGGCTGTCTCGGGTTAAGGAGGATTCGGAAAATATCCGGCTTGGATGCCTCCGTTTGTTTCAGCGGCTGCACTTTGAGCATAAAAAAACACTAAGTTGCCTGTTTTGCATAGCAGCGGCCAGTTCCAGGGAGAGAATGCATGACCAGAGCCTATTCGGCCGCGATCGGTCGTCGGAAGCTTATCAAGACCGGTGCGATCGCCGGTGGCGTTATCGGCGCGTCCCAACTCGGTTCGCCCTTTATTATCTCCGCGCGTGGTGAAGTGCCGATTAAGGTCGGCCTGATCAACCCGTTGACCGGCACCCTTTCCGCCCTGGCGCGCACAGAGGTTCAGGGCTGCGAGTATGGGTTCGACGAAATCAACAAGAAGGGTGGGATTCTCGGTCGGCAGGTTCAACTGCTCGTTGAAGATTCCAACAACGACGTCGGTACCGGCGTTCAAAAAGCGCGGAAACTGTTCGATCGCGACAATATCGACGTGCTGTTCGGCGATGTGAACTCGGCGATTTCGCTGGCGCTGGCGCAGGTATCCTCCCAGCAGGGCAAGCTGCACATCGTCACCGGCGGGCATACGGACGCGATCACCGGCAAGGATTGCCATTGGAACGTGTTCCGCGTCTGCAACTCCACCGTGATGGATGCCTCCGCGATCGCCCAGGTGCTGATGGAGAAGCTCGGCAAGAAGTGGTTCTTCATGACGCCGGACTATGCCTATGGCCACTCCGTTCAGGCGGCGTTCGAGAAGCAGTTGAAGGCCGGCGGCGGCACGTCCGAGGGCGTACTGGCGCCGCTCGGCACCAGCGATTTCTCGGCCTATCTGATCAAGGCGCAGGCGGCGCAGCCGGACGTGCTGATCTGCCTGATGGGTGGACAGGATCAGGTGAACTGCCTCAAGCAGTTCGTGCAGTTCGGCCTCAACAAACGGATGAAGCTGGGCGGGGCGCTGTTCGAGCTCGAGTCGATCCAGTCCTGCCCGCCGGAGGCCCGTTTCGGCTGGTGGGACCTGGAGTGGTACTGGAACCAGCCGGATGTCCCGGGCGTGAAGGCCTTTGTGGACGGGATCGAGGCCAAGACCGGCAATATCGCCACCGCTCGGCACTGGTTCGGGTATGTGGCCTGCTATTCGCTGGCACTGGCGGCGGCGAAGGCCAACAGCCTGGACGGCGTGGCCCTGTCGAAGGCGATGGAAGGGCTGGAACTGCCCCCGGAGATCGCGATGTCGCGCGACAAGGCATATTACCGCGCCGGCGATCACCAGTTGATGAGCGGCATCCTGGTGGGCGAGGCGCAGAATCCGCCGCCGGGCGGCAACAAGGACGATCTTTACAAGATCATCACCTCCGTGCCGGGAGAGAAGGCAGCGGGTCCGGTCGCGGATTCCGGCTGCAGCATCAAGTTCCCTGCCTGACGCTGCGTCTGTTCGCGTCTTTGCTGGCGGTTCCGCAGCGTGGCCGCCAGCCATCTTTTTATAACCATCCGACAACAGGGAGAGGTCATCACCGATGACCCAGCTATTGCTGTTCAACATCACCAACGGACTGATCATCGGCGCTTTCTACGTGCTGATGGCGCTGGGTCTGTCGCTGATCCTTAACTTGTCGGGGGTGATCAACTTTGCCCACGGCACCTTCCTGGCGCTGGGTGGGTACGTCGCCTACACGGTGGAGCCCTATATCGGCTTCTGGGCGGCCTTGCTGGTTGCACCGATTGTGATCGCCTTGTTCGGGCTGGTGCTGGAACGGTTCATGATCCGCCGGCTGTATGGACGCGATCCGCTGTACAGCCTGCTGCTGACCTTTGGCCTTGCTTATATCTTCCAGGATTTCATGCGCAGCGTCTGGGGGGCGAACGGCCTGCCGTTCACCGTGCCGGAATTCCTGTCCACGCCGCTGAGCTATGATTTCTTCTTCCTGACCGGCTATCGCGTGTTCATGATGGCCGTGGTGGTCATCGCCGTCGGTGGGCTGTTCCTGTTCCTGCGCTACACCCGCATGGGCGTTCGCATTCGTGCCGGCACGCTGGATCTGGATACGGTTTCGGTGCTGGGCGTGAACGTGCGCGGGCTGCGCGCGTTCAACTTCGCGCTGGGAATCTTCCTGGCGGCGCTGTCTGGCGTGCTGGCGGGCGGGCAGTTGAGCCTGCAGCCGAACATGGGCGACGGGCTGATGATGCCGAGCTTCGTTGCCATCATCGTCGGCGGCGTCGGCAGCCTGCCGGGCACGTTGCTGGGCGGGCTGCTGATCGGGTTGGCGACCGGGTTGGTGACCATGTTCTGGCCGGCGGCGTCCGAGGCGGTGATCTACGTGATCATGGCGGTGGTGCTGCTGCTGCGGCCGCGCGGATTGATGGGCGAAGAAGGAATGATGTCGTGAGCGCGCAGACCTCCGTGCGTTCCGCGGAGGGCGGTGGCAATTCGGCGCTGCTGCGCCTAGGCGGCATCTGGCTGGTGCTGCTGACTGCGCCGCTGTGGATTTCCCATGTCGGCGGCTATACGGCGCTGGGATCGCGGGTGGTGATCCTGGGGCTGGCGGCGATGTCGTTCAATCTGCTGCTGGGCTTTACCGGGGTGATGAGCTTCGGCCATGCCGCGTTCTTCGGCCTGGGCGCCTATGGTGCCGGGTTTGCGCTGAAATTCTTCACCGATTCCACGCCGCTGGCGGTGATCGCCGGCACGGTGCTGGGGGGCGTGCTGGGCGCGCTGCTGGGGGCATTGGTAGTGCGCCGGCGCGGGGTGTATTTCGCCATGGTCACCATCGCCTTCGGCCAGGTGTTCTATTTCATCGCCATCCGCTGGAACTCGGTTACCGGCGGCGATGACGGGTTGCGCGGCTTCGGCCGCCAGCCGCTGCATATCGGGTCCTGGGTGGTGGACATCCAGCGCAACGCCGCCCTGTACTATTATTTCGTGCTGGCGTTCTTCGCCATCGCCACGGTGCTGATGGGTTTCATCCTGCGCTCGCCGTTCGGGCATACGCTGATCGCCATTCGCGAGAACGAGCGGCGGGCCCGGTTCCTGGGAATTCCGATCGAGATGCACATTTGGCTGGCCTTCGTGATTTCCTGCGTCTTCGTCGCCATGGCCGGCGCGCTGTATGCCTGCCTGAACGACTTCGCCGATCCGACCAACTTTAATTACAACATGTCCGGCACGATCGTGATCATGGCGGTGTTGGGCGGTTTCCGATCGTTCTGGGGGCCGCTGCTGGGCGCGGCGATCTATGTGGTGATGCAGGATTACCTGTCTTCCATGACGCAGAACTGGATGTGGGCGGTGGGGCTGATGTTCGTGCTGGTGGTGCTGTTCTTCCCGCGCGGGCTGTTGGGCGTATTCGACAAGGTGGGTAAGCCGGCGGAGAACGCGTCATGAGTGGGACGCCGAAGGCGATGCTGGAGATCCGCAACGTCTCCAAGCATTTCGGCAGCCTGGTGGCGGTCAACGGCGTTTCCATCACCGTGGCCGCCGGGGAGCTGCGCGCCGTGATCGGGCCGAACGGGGCGGGCAAGACGACGTTCTTCAACATGATCAGCGGCTTCTTTCCGCCGACCTCCGGCGACATCGTGTTCGATGGCGAGGTCATCACCACGCGGACGGTGACCGAGCGAGTCAATCGCGGCATGGCGCGAACCTTCCAGATTACGGAGATATTTCCCGAACTGACGGTGCGCGAGAATGTGCGCATCGGTGTGGAAGTCGCGGGCGGGATGCGGCTTCACATGTGGGTCAGCCGCGCCGATACCGCGCGGGTGGAGACCGAGATCGAC
>CAINEA010000076.1 GCA_903847525.1 uncultured Acetobacteraceae bacterium
CCGCATCCACAACCCGGTACGGCTTCTTGCGGGCCGCAAGGCCGGCGCAGTACGTGCCGACCGCGGGCTTCATGTCTGCGAGGTAAAAAAGCCGCTGCACGTCGTCCAGGCGCTTGGCGAAAAGCGCGGCGACCGCGTTGGCGCCGCAGATATTGTCCGTGTTCATGGAGGCTGCTTCCGCCCCGGCCCGACGCCTGTCAACCTGCGCCGATGATTCCCATCCTGTATCAGGACCCGCGCTTCGTCGTGCTGAACAAGCCGGCGGGACTGGCCGTGCATCCCGGGCCGCGCGGCGGCCCGAGCGTGGAGGATGTTTTTCCGCAATTGTCCCGACGCAAGGATGGGCCGTGGCTGGCGCACCGGCTGGATGCGGATACGGCCGGGTGCCTGGTCATTGCCCTGCGCAAGGCGGCGCTGATCGCCGCCCAGCAGGCGTTTGCCGGTGGCCACGCGCACAAGGTTTACTGGGCGGTGGTGCGCGGTGCACCCACCGCCGACAGCGGCACGGTGATGAACCGGTTGCTGCGGAGGTCGGAAAAATCCGGCTGGCGCATGGTTGTCGATCCCGCCGGCCAGCCCGCCGAAACGCAATGGCAGGCGCTCGGCCGCGGGGCCGGCATCGCCTGGATCGAGTTCCGTCCGCTGACCGGCCGCACGCATCAGATCCGCGTTCATGCGGCGGGGCTGGGCTGTCCGATTGTCGGGGATCCGGTTTACGGGCAACCGCCGGCAATGGGGGAACGGCTGCACCTGCTAGCCCGGGCGATCCGGCTGGACCTCGACCCGCCGGTGGAAGCTGAGGCGCCGCCGCCGGAGCATATGCTGGCCGCGCTGCGGCGTTGCGGGTTCAGCTGACCGTCGTGCCGAGCAGCGTGTCCACGACCCGGTCCACGCTGTCGCGCCAGGGTGGGAGCTTCTGGCCGAAGATTTGTTCCAGCCGGGTGCAGTCGAGCCGGGAATTGGCGGGGCGCGGCGCCGGGGTGGGGTATTCGGCCGTAGTGATGGCATCGACCAGCGGGATCGGGCGGCCGTGCCGGGATGCCGCCTCGAACGCCGCCATCGCCAGGCCGTGCCAGGTGGTGGCGCCGGTGCCGGCGGCATGTACTACCCCGCCGAAGCCGGGCTGCCAGCCTTGCGAGAGGATGGTCGCGGCGATGTTGAGGATCGCCTCGGCCAGGTCATCGGCCGAGGTGGGGCAGCCATGCTGGTCGGCCACCACGCGCAGGCGGCCCTCGCCGGCGGCCTGGATGCGCTGGGCGGCGTTCAGCATCGTGCGGATGAAATTCTTGCCGGTGGCCGAATAGACCCAGGCCGTGCGCATCACGATCGCCTGGGCGCCGGAGGCCAGCACCGCCTGCTCGCCGGCGAGCTTGGTGGCGCCGTAGACGCTTTGCGGCGCGGTCGGGTCGGTCTCGACATAGGGCGCCGGTTTGCTGCCGTCGAACACATAGTCGGTGGAGACATGGATCAGCGGCACGCCGGAGGCCGCGCACAGGGCCGCCAGTCTGGCCGGGCCGGTGTGGTTGGCTCGGTCAGCGGCGGCGGCGTCACTCTCGGCCGCGTCCACAGCGGTGTAGGCGGCGGCGTTGACCACCAGGCTCGGGCGCGTGGCGTGAAACGCCGCCTCGATCGATTCGGGCCGGTCGAAATCGAAGTCGGGACGGCCGACCCGGGTGACGGCCACGCCGCGGGCACGGGCCAAGGCATCCAGCGACGAGGCAAGTTGTCCCGCGCCGCCGGTTACCAGGATGGGGGCACCGGCCGGCATGGTCAGACCAGGCCGTTCGGGTAGTCGGACAGTTTCGGCATCACCAGATCCTTGTCCGATAGCACCGCCTCCCCGGCCGCGACCGGCCAGGGCAGCGCCAGGGTGGGATCGTTCCAGACGACGCCGCGCTCGGCGGCACGGTCGTACGGCGCGGTGACCTTGTAGGCGACCTCGGTATCCGGCTCGAGCGTGCAGAACCCGTGCAGGAAGCCGCCGGGGATCCAAAGCTGGCACCAGTTGGACGACGTCAGTTCCGCCGCGACATGCTGGCCGAAGGTCGGCGAGTCCGGGCGGACATCCACCGCCACATCCCAGATCGAGCCGCGCACGCAGCGCACTAGCTTGCCCTGCACGTTCGGCACCAGCTGCAGATGCAGGCCGCGCACCGTGCCGCGCTTGATCGACAGGCTCTGATTGTCCTGCACGAACGGCCCGGGAATGCCGAGGGCGGCGTAGCGGGCCTCGTTCCAGGTCTCGACGAAGATGCCACGCGAATCGGCGAATTGCTGCGGCGTCAGCAGGATCACTTCCGGGATGGCGAGCGGTTCGGCCTTCATTCGTGTACCCCGTCCGCCAGTTCGATCAGCACCCGGCCCAGCTCGGTCTTGGAGAGCTTCGCCGCCTGCTCACGCAATTGGTCGCGATCTATGAAGCCCATCCGGAACGCCACTTCCTCCGGACAGCCGACCAGCATGCCGGTGCGCGACTGGATGGTCTGCACATAGGTCGCGGCCTGGATCAGGCTGTCGGGCGTGCCAGCATCGAGCCAGGCATAGCCGCGCGAGAGGCGTTCCACCTGCAACGTGCCTTCTTCGAGATAGACCTTGTTCAGGTCGGTGATCTCGAGTTCGCCGCGCGCGGACGGCTTGATTTTGGCAGCGATGTCGCAAACCCGGTCGTCGTAGAAATAGAGACCGGTCACCGCCCAGTTGGACTTCGGGTGCGCCGGCTTTTCGACGATCTCCTCGGCCTTGCCGTGAGTGTCGAAGGAAACCACGCCGTAGCGCTCGGGATCGCGCACCTGATAGGCGAAGACGCTGGCACCTTCGGCCCGCGCCGCCGCGCCGCGGAGAAGGGCGGACAGATGATCGCCATGGATCAGATTGTCGCCGAGCGCCAGGGCGCAGGCCTCGCCGGCGATCCAGTCGCGGCCGATCAGGAAAGCCTGGGCGATGCCGTCCGGCGTCGGCTGCACCGCGTAGGCGATATTCGCCCCGAAGCGCGAGCCGTCACCGAGCAGGCGGCGGAACTGCGGCAGGTCCTCGGGGGTGGAGATCAGCAGGATATCGCGAATGCCGGCCAGCATCAGCGTGGACAGCGGATAATAGACCATCGGCTTGTCGTAGACCGGCAGCAGCTGCTTTGACGCCGCGAGCGTCATCGGATGCAGGCGCGAACCCGATCCGCCCGCCAAGACGATACCCTTCATGCGGCGTCCTTCTTGTTCGTACCCAGGCGCTGGCCGGCGTAGCGGGCGGCGCGCAGCGCCTCCCACCAGGCGCGGTTGGCAAGGTACCAGTCGATCGTGCGCGCCAGCCCCGCCTCGAAATCGTGCGGGGCCTTCCAGTCAAGCGCCGCCTCGGAGCGGGTGGGGTCGATCTCGTAGCGGAAATCATGGCCGGGCCGGTCGGTGACGAAGCGGATCAGCCTCTCGCGCGGACCGGCCGGATCGGGCAGGCGGCGGTCCAGTTCGGCGCAGATCGCCTTGACCACCTGCAGGTTCGTGCGCGGCTGGCGGCCGCCGATGGCGTAGGTGGCGCCGGCCTGGCCGCGTTCCAGCA
>CAINEA010000077.1 GCA_903847525.1 uncultured Acetobacteraceae bacterium
CCGTTGTCGGTGGTGAAGATCACGATGGTATTGTCTGCCTCGCCGCTATCCTGCAAATGCTGCAACAGCGCGCCGACGCTGTCGTCCATCTGCGCCATGCCGGCTTCTTCGATATTGTAGTTGCTCGTCGGGTTCATCAGCGCCTGATACTTCGGCGGAATATAGGTGAACACGTGCATCCGCGTGGTGTTGTGCCAGACGAAGAACGGCTTGCCGTCCTTCTTCGCCTTATCCATGAAGGCGACGCTGGCCTTCACCAACACGTCGTCGAAAGTCTCCATGTCGTATTTGGCCTTGCGGCCTTCCTGCCAGTTCTGCATCCCGGTCATGTTGGGAAACGGGGCCAGCGGGCCTTCATCCACGATCTTCTGCTTGCCCACCTTGCCCCAGCGCGGCTGCACCGTCGGATCGTCCACATCCGTCGCCCAGGTGTGCACCAGATTGCGCGGGCCGGTCTTGTCGATCCAGTCCTGCGGATAATCGAACCAGTACGGGTCCGACATGGCGTCCAGATGGTACAGATAGCCGAAGAACTCGTCGAAGCCGTGCAGCGTCGGCAGGTATTTGTTCAGATCGCCCAAATGGTTCTTGCCGAACTGCCCGGTCTCGTAACCCTGCGCCTTCAACACCGTCGCCAGCGTCACCGCCTGGTCCGGCAACCCGACATCCGCCCCGGCCTGGCCCACGGTCGTCAGCCCGGTGCGCAACGGCAACTCGCCGGTGATGAAGTTGGCCCGGCCCGCGGTGCAACTCGCCTCCGCGTAGTAATCCGTGAACATCATCCCCTCGGATGCGAGCTTGTCGAGGTTCGGCGTCTTGCCGGACATCATGCCGCGGTGATACGCGCCGATATTGAACCAGCCGACATCGTCGCCCATAATCACGAGAATGTTAGGCTTGCGTGCGGGCGTTTGGGCCTGGGCTTGAGCCGGCGCGGCTATGACCGCGGAAGCCGCCAGCAAGGCACCAACGGCCATACCCTTCAAAACCCGGCGCCTCAACTGTCCTGTCATGGAGTTCTCCCAATGCGCTGAAGGAACGCGGACTGCGCCGAACCGACGACGGCTCACGTTCCCTTACGATGTTACCGTGCCACACCGCAACGTACGAGTCCGTGACCTGGATCAATGCCCGGCCCGATCGCACAGATCGGACCGTCTCGCGGCGTGGCGATTGGTTCAGATAAACCTCGATGCCGATGGAACCCGGTGGGCCACCCGGCGATTAGGTCCACAGGCAATGCGCCATCAGCCTTGACCCCAGATGTTGCGGGACGGCGTAAGCCGAAGGTCTTCCAAGGCCGAGGTGGGATCGCGGCCCGATTTAACCTAAGGAGTTTCAACATGCGCCGTTTTCTGCCGGCCTTCCTGGCCCTTCCCTTGCTGGCGACCGCCTGCGTGCCGCCCAATACCGCGCCGCAGCAGATCCAGGCGAGCAACCCGACCGTCACCTACAAATATCATAACGATCAGGAACTATTGACCGTCAACCAGACCGCCGCCCGGTTCTGCGAACAGTACCGCGCGACGCCGCATGCCGCCCGCTTCAGCAATGAAGGGGATGGGAACGTCGTTGTCTTCGAATGCCTGCCGCCGACCGTCGCGGTCCTTCCGGCAGCCACCTATAATCCCAACCTGAGCTACACCTATCAGACCGATCCCGAACTGCTGAACGCGCAGCAAAACGCACAGGCCTATTGCCAGAACAACGGATCCCAGCAGGC